>JAQXNR010000178.1 GCA_029098105.1 Lachnospiraceae bacterium | reverse complement strand
GGTGTCTCCCTCTGCCAAGCGCTTTTTGAAATATGGGGTCTTTGCCTTCAATTCTTCATCTGACAATTTTGCCATATCTTCTTCCAAATCCATAACAGCGTCCACAAGATGGTTGATTCGCTTAATCTCCTTTTCACTGCGGTCACCAAACAATTTTTCAATAATACCCATTCTATTGATTCACTCCTATTTCTTATCCGCACAATTCGGACACAAATTTTCAAACTCTATTGTAACATGATATGAATCTTTATTTCAACCTTTTATATAGCGAAATATTCATGAATTAAGGCTGTTTTTCCATCATTTTCACCAGTTTTTCACAAATTTAAAACATCAAAAGAGCAGGTAGATGCTCACCGCATTCCACCTGCTCTCACATTCCACAGAATTGTCAAATTATGTAAATTCTAAAATTCTGGCTCAATTAAGCCGTATGTATTCCCCTTACGCTTGTACACGACATTAACATCATCAGTGTCTGAGTTACGGAATACAAAGAAATTGTGTCCCAGCAATTCCATCTGGATGCACGCCTCTTCCGGATCCATCGGCTTCACCGCAAACTTCTTGCTGCGAATAATCTTAATCTCTTCATCGTCCAAATCTTCATCTTCTAAATACTCCGGCTTAAAATATTCAGCACTCTGCTTCTTCTCAGCCAACTTCGTCTTATATTTCTTCAACTGCCGTTCAATAACTTCCACTACCAAGTCAATGGAAACATACATATCTGTGCTTTCCTGCTCAGCACGAATAATATTCCCCTTCATCGGAATCGTTACCTCAATCTTCTGGCGTTCCTTTTCTACATTAAAAGTTACATGAATCTCAGTCTCCGGTGTGAAATATTTCTCCAACTTGCCAATCTTGTCATAGACAGCGTTCTTCAATCCCTCTGTTACATCAATATTTTTACCACTAATAATATACCGCATATTGTCCAACTCCTTTTCGGTCTATATTATGCCAAACCATCTGTCAACTGCGTTCCTCCAGCAACGCTTGAACTTGTGTTTAACATAATTTGATTATACCACAAATTGTATAAATTTAAAAGCATAATCTATGTGCATTCTGTGTATAATTTTACTTTATCAGAAAATATTTCGATGCCTTTTTATATTTATCAGACAATTCAAATGTCAACTGATTTTTTTAAAAAAGTCCGTTTCTCTCTATTTTCTACTTTACTAACAAAACATTCGTTTGCAATTTTTTCTCTGTTTTTTTCTTAATTATTGTTGACAATGTTCATAACTTCGTTCATAACTCAGTTTTTCCCCCAGTTCTGGATTTTAAATATGTTCACAAATGTTCATAACTTTGCCATACATTTTCATTTCTCGATTTTATCCACAAAATTTTCTCCCCAGATTTCATCTTTTTTTATTTTTCTCTCACTTTACATAAGATTGGATATTATGTAAACCTTTCTTGCGTTTAACAAAGAAAAAAGGCTTCCGATATCTTATATCGAAAGCCCGAATCTCATTATTCTATACAACTATTTTACAATACGAACTGCCTTGCATGGAGTTCTGTAATTGTATGCACTTGTCTTAATACCGTCTTTTCTGTTACTTGCATGCACTACCATGCCGCCACCAGTGTAGATTGCAACATGTCCAATGCCACCACCGTTATTATAGAAAATCAAATCACCCGGCTGCAGATTGCTGAAACTTACGGAAGTTCCGTTAGAAGCCTGTGCTGCTGCAGTACGGCTTAAACCATATCCAAAATGTGCATATACAGACTGCACAAATCCAGAACAGTCAGCACCGTTTGTTAAACTTGTCCCACCATAACGGTAAGGGTTTCCAACAAACTGTAATGCATAACTTGCAATCTGTGAACCCAATCCGCTTGTAGAAGTACTGGAACTTGCTACAGATGAATTGTTAGAGAAACTAGAACCATTAGAATTGGAAATGGTCGACTTCTTAGTCGGCTTAATGGTACTTACGCTCTGCTCAGCAGTAGTTGTTACTGTCTGCTGTGTAGTCGTAACCGCACTTGCTGCGGCAGCTGCCTCTGCTGCTGCATTCGCATCTTGAATCTCCTGAATCTCTTTCATGGTAAGAGCCTCACCATACTCGGTCTTAACCTTAACGAAATCAGAAGAAACATATCCCTTCAAATCACCATCTATGCTAATCTTCACCCATCCATTGTCATACACTTTGGAAACGCTGTACTCGCCGCCTTCCGGAATCAGTGTAACAATATCAGAATCGGTGCTCTTCTTAGCTCTTACATTCAATGTAGTAGTCTTAACGATTGCTGTCTTAGAACAAATCTTGTCTGCATATTTCTTCGCCTCATCGCCAAACAATAAGAACTCGTTCTTTACCCAGCCCTTCACATTGCCTGACTTAATCTTAGACCACTTCTTACCTTTCTTTACCAATGTACCGGTATCGCCCTTGTACATCTGACCGATTACTTCTGAATCAGTACCATTGCTCTTACGTACATTAACACAATCTTCAACATTGGCTGCCACAAACTTGGCATTCTTAGAAGACTTCTTAGTGGTCGCGTCAGCCGAAGCCGTCGGAGTAACTGCCGGAGTCTCATCTTCGATAGATGACACATAGTCATTAACAGACAATGTAATTCCCGCTACCGCTGTAGCATTATACGCACTCTCAGCATTAGCACTTACAATTCCTCCTCCTATTACTAAGGTTCCAGCAATTGCAAATGTTGCGAATCTTGCTGCATTCTTAAACATCTTAACGTACCTCCTAAATTATACATCTTGTTATCCAAGCTAAAATCATATGCAAATCCTTTAAAATCAAGCATTTTTCATGCTTACGTAACACATTATAACAAACCGCAGAATAGAAGTCAACCTTTTAGCAACAGTTTGTTAATATTTTTGTAACATTTCCTCGAATTTCTTACAATATTCTTTACTTTTTATTTACATGTACCATATTTTTCATGAAGAATGATTGTTTTTGGTGAAAAAAAGTTATATAATATGTTTAGAATTTGTAATAGCAAAGGAGGCTGTGTACATGGATATTACAACTTTACCAGACATTGCCGGTCTTTCTACTGCAATGGCACAGTCACAACTCATGTCCAATGTGGGGACGGAGTTACTGGCAGAGCAGTTGGAGCAGATGCAACTTTCCACTGATTCCCTTACAAAAATTATGGAATCTTCTGTTCAACCACATCTCGGTTCTACGATTGACATTTCTCTGTAACAACTTATAAAAAGTATAGCAGCATTCCAGTTGCAATATTGCTGGAACGCCGCTTTTCTTTTGTTGTCTTTCTTTTAGCGATTTCCTTTCCACTCCGAAACAGCCAAAAGAACTCCACCAATTAAAATAAAGAAATCTGACAAGTTAAACAATACCTGTTTCCACACTCCCGGCAATTTCGGAAATCCAATATAATCTGTTACCTTTCTCTTTAGCAGTCTCTCACTGCCGTTGTTCAGGGCGCCTCCCAGGATTAGCATATACGCTCCTTTCTCCAAGCCTCTCCCCTGTTTCGGTGTAAAAAACAGTAGTGCGGCAAAAAAAGCAGTAACCAGAACGGTAATGGTATTTAAAAGTTGGGGCTTTTCCTTTAAAAATCCCATTGCTGCCCCAGGATTGTAAAATTTCCGTATTCGAATCCAACCTTTTCCTATTATGTATTCCTGATTCTCATCCACTTTCTTCTCAACCAGTCCTTTGACAAACCAGTCTATTAGATACAGCAATATGACTCCCAACAGTATTCCCATGTTCATTCCCCACCTTTCCGCAATCATTAAATTACCCTTGAAAAACAGTCTCCTATTTGTTATAATCCATATAGTATTCAAAACTACATTAAGCAGAATTTATAACTTTATTATATTTCATTTATTTCCCAAGTGCAATAAAAGAATACAATAATCCTAAGGAGCGTACTATGAATTTTCAAATTATAAGCGATGGAGCCTGTGACCTGCTTCCGGAATACACGATTCCAAATAACGTAAAAGTGGTTCCCTTTTATGTAACCTTTGACGGCGAGAACTACACAAAAGAAGGAGAAGAGATTTCCCATGATGAATTTTATAGAAGAATGGCAGAGAATCACGAGGTTCCCAAGTCTTCTCTTCCTCCTGCATCAGATTATATAGAGGCTTTTCTTCCTTATATTAAAGAAGACATTCCCATCATCTGCATCTGTATTACTTCCAAATTCAGTGGTTCGTATAACAGTGCCTGCGTTGCCAGAGATGAGATTTTAGAAGACTACCCGAATGCACAGATTACTGTTATAGACTCGACTTTGAACACCATGTCCCAGGCTCTTCTGGTATATGAGGCCGTTGAAATGCGGAATGCTTCCTATACTTATGACGATTGCGTTGCAAAATTAACTGAACTCAAATCCACCGGCAGAATTTATTTTACTATCGGCTCTCTGGAATACCTCATAAAAAACGGACGTATTGGCAAACTTGCCTGTGTTGCCGGAGACAAATTAGGGATTCAGCCCATGATTATTATGAAGGACGGGGACATCAGTCTCGGTGGTGCTACCCGTAGCCGCAAAAAGGCAAAAGAGAATGTCATCAAACTACTTGCCAAATATTTTTCAGAAAATAACTTGAATCCTCAGGAATACCTGTTCCTTGTAGGTACTGGTTTCCAATTAGAAGAAGCAGAAGAATTCCGCAATAAAATAGAAGAAGCCCTTTCGATTCAATGTGAAGATATTCCTTCCCGAATCGGTGCTGCCATCGGCTGTCATACCGGTCCCTTCCCTCTTGGGGTTGCTATTTTAAAAAGATATGACTGTTAATTCGCAATCATAACCATTAAGCAGTCAATTGCAAAACAAGGTGTTTCCAAATAAATAAGCACAGTTTATATAACATTCGTTAATATATAAACTGTGCTTATTCAATTGAAACATATAATTCTTGCAAGTACCTAATTCCTATTGAAAGCAAAGAACACTTTACTCTATCAGTCATCATATATAATTGCGCATAAATACTTAGCCTTTTTCTCCAGTTCCGGACATTTTTTGTAGTTCGTCCCTACAATCATCTGAACTTCTTCCCCTTTGTCAGCATTTCTATGCACTTTGCTATAATTGTCAGAACGAACGGTGATTCCTGCAATGTAAGTATTACATAACTTGTTCGCTTCCACATCGAGAATCGCAACCTGCTGCCCTGCCGTAATCGGTTGTCTTAATGTTCCCATCATGAATAGAAAAACATCGTCGGAATTTTCTCTATCCATCTCGCAGAATCCATCAATCGTCATGATTTTCTCCAGATGTGTATGAAAGTTTTTATTATCCATCTTCTCACGTCCCCGGTCAATACCTAATCCTGCTGAAACAATTTTTCATAAATGGTCATATCCAGACTACCTTCTTCTGCATCCCAGAAATAATCTTTGTAAAGAATGCGGCTATCAGAACAAATGTAGATGTTCTGCTTCTTCTCGCCCTTTGGGCTAAAACACTGTATTCTATACACCCATTCTTCGTATTCCGAAGTATCCTCGTCCTTCTGCTCCTGCCAGACAATCTCACCAATCTGCCGGATAAGCTGTTGCGTCTGTTTCTGACTGAGAATCTGCTTTACTTCCTCTTCCTGAGCAGTATATATCTTTACTGCTGCCACATTGTCGAAATCAAATTGTTTTTCTTCCTTACCACAACCTGCCAAAGCAAACAGAAGCACAATTATTGTCAGCACCCATTCACTATATTTAAACATTATTTTCACTATAAGTGCCCTCCATTTCACATATAATAAATGACATTCCATTCACTCTTATTATATGTTACTTTACACTATCCCAAACGGAAAATACTAACATCTTCCTTCAATTCTTCAGAAAGGTTATGTAACTGTGCCGCCTGTTCTGCAATTTCACCAATCGTTGCTGTCAGTTCCTGTGCAGAAGCTGCAGTCTGCTCTGTCGTCGCCGCATTCTCCTCAGCAACCGAAGACAAACTGGACATTGCATTTACCACCACATCCTTTGACTGCTCCAGCGTATTAGTGTTGTCCGCAATCCGGTCTACTTCTCCGGCAGACTCTACCAATCCATCATTCACAACTTCGAAAGCACTCTTCGTCTTATTGACTTCCTGATTTTGTCTGTCAATAATCTCGTTGACACGTTCCATAGTAGCAACTGCTTTCTCAGAGTCTTCAATCAAATTGCCAATAATTTCTTCGATAGAAGTAACCGATTCATTGGACTGTTCTGACAAATTCTTAATCTGCTCTGCAACAACAGCAAAACCTCTTCCTGATTCTCCTGCTCGTGCTGCCTCAATAGATGCATTCAGAGACAATAGATTGGTCTCACTGGCGATTGCCGCAATCAACTCTGTAGCCTGACGGATTTTCTGTGCAGATTCATTAGTTACATTGGTCTGTTCATGTATAATACTAATTTCTTCTTTTACTCTTCTGGAAATATCCTCCAGGTTCTTGACAATATCAATTCCTTCTTCTCCCGCCTGCTTCATCTGGGCAGAATTCCGATTCAACTTCTCTACCTCATCGTTCGTCTCCTCAATCTTCAGGCTCATAGCATCTACTTCGTCATTCACCTTCTGCGTATCCTCTGCCTGTGCCATAGCGCCGGCAGACATCTCACTCATGGCATTGGCTACTTCATTCGCCGCAGCACCAGTCTGATCTGCCATACGGTCCAGTTTCTCGGAGGCATCTGACAATACCTCTGTTGTCTGGTTCACCTTTGCAACAATGTTAATCAGGGATTCCCGTACTTTATCCACTCCCTTTGCTACCATTCCCAATTCATCTGAACGACCTAAATCTTTCTGCTCTACACTCTGGGTCAAATCTCCCTTAATCATGTATACCAATATATTCACCAGCCGGTTGACACAGCGCACCATACTGTTCACGATCATCAAAACAACAATAATCATGACAATGAGTTCAACACCGGCAACTATAATTAAATCCCGGATTACACCTGTAAGCAAACTTCCATTCACTTCACCGTGTAAACGCAAATAGACAGTTGCCGCAAAAAAGATGGCAACCAGTACAACTGGACAAATTGCGCTAAACATCATTCTACCCTTTAAGCCCATTTTTGATTTCATAATAAGTCCTCCAATCGCATATATATTATAACCGCACTAAAACCAATCATTTTCTACTTCCGTACTCAGTCTGATATTTATTATTATTTTATCACATTTGCATAAGAAATGCAAAGTTTGAACTTGATTTTATATAATTTTTCTATTACCATGGTGTATAACAATTTATCTGTAATTTATTGCATTGCATTTTACATATTAGGAGGTATTTATGGCAGAAGAATTCCATCGCCAGCTTCCTCAGCTGGTTCGCGACATTACTAAAAATTATGAGGCCGAAGAAATCTTTTTTACAAAACCCGGCTTGTCTTTTCCTAACCGCAGCAGTATTATCGGCATTTTGAAAGACCTGCGCCGTCTCATGTTTCCTGGTTATTTTGGAAATGAAAGTCTGACCGGAAGCAACCCAGATTATTTTGTAGGGCATTCCCTTATGCATCTGAACAGCGAATTGAACCAGCAGGTCTATGCGGCCCTTGCCTACTGTACAGAAGTTTCCACCTGTAACCAGGAGATTCAGGCAAAAGCGGATGAGATCTGTCTCTCCTTTTTCAGTAAACTATCTTCTATTCAACAGTTGCTCTTAAAGGATGTGCAGGCAGCTTTTGACGGCGACCCTGCTGCTCAGAGCAAAGAGGATGTCATCCTGTCTTACCCTGGGTTATTTGCAATTTTTGTATACCGTATTGCCCATGAACTATATAATGCCAAAGTCCCCTTTATTCCTCGGATTATGACGGAATACGCCCACAGCCGTACCGGAATCGACATCAATGCTGGTGCCACCATCGGGGAATACTTTTTTATGGACCACGGAACCGGTATTGTAATTGGAGAGACAACCATCATTGGAAACAATGTAAAAATATACCAGGGTGTCACACTGGGCGCTTTGTCAACCCGCATGGGCCAGCAACTCAGCGGCGTAAAGCGTCATCCCACCATCGAGGACAACGTAACCATTTACTCCAATGCATCCATTCTCGGCGGGGAGACTGTGATTGGCGCAGGTTCTATTATTGGTGGCAGTGCTTTCATCATTGAATCCGTACCCCCAAATACCCGGGTCAGCGTAAAAAATCCGGAACTCACTTTCAAGAGTCCGCGAAATCCTTCTTCCAACTGGGATATTTAGCATAATGCAATAAAAGGGATTGTCTGGCAGCAAACGAATCAACCGCCAAACAATCCCTTTCTTAATTGCAAAACACTGCAACAAACATCTACCTCATCTTCTACGTTTCTACTCCAGATTGAGTTTTTTCTGGAAAATATAACGTACCAGGAAATAACTTACAATCAGCGTAATGAGGCTCATTAAAATTCCTCCCCACATAGTTACATGCATATAAGTACCAATGTGATTTTCAATCCATACATCATAAGTACTGTTCAGACCAAACCCAATCATAACTACCGTTGCAATCACTTGGGAAACCAGACCAACCACAATATTGATGCACAGGTAAAATCCTACACTCCACAGTGCTTTGTGACTTTTCATGCATTGTCCAATAGCAATTGCCAAATATACCAAAAACAGTTTTGAAATCGCTCCTACGAAGATTGCCAAAACCACTTCAATAGTATAGGCTGCCACAGAGAACCCATGAACTTTCATTTCTTGCATAACTTCTCCAAAAGCATTCATAGCCGTTTCCCATTCTGTAGTATATACAGCACCAGTTGCCACCAATGTCACAACAATAAACAGTCCAACTACTGCCGCCATTGCCACTGCTGCTATCAAATAATAAGTAGTCGCTGCAAACCCTTTAGAGAGCAAAAGTTGATTCACGGTTACCGGAAGCGTGTGAGTCAAATATCCCTCTTCACTGACCATCGTTTTATAAAATCGTACAATATTTACAATCTCTGTCCCAATATAAATGGCAGCAATAATACCAATAAACAACAGAATTGCAAAAGGAACTGTAATGCTGGAAAAAATACTGTTATCCCAAACCATGTTAATTCCCCAGACAATGGCAAACAACAAACTTGCCAGTGCCACGCCAATATAGATCGGAACGAAATAATGTCCCGAAGCTTTCATTTCATGCTTATACAATCTACCTAACATCTGAATACCTCCCTGAATAATTCATCTACAGATTTACCCTCGTGAGCGCGGATATCGTCTACCCCCGCTGCCATTACAATATGTCCCTCCTTCAGAAAAATCACCTCATCCAGCACATTTTCAATATCGCTAATCAAATGGGTGGAAATCAGAATTGTAGCTCCGGGATCATAGTTGCCTATAATCGTTTCCAGAATGTAATCCCTGGCAGCCGGATCCACTCCTCCAATCGGCTCATCCAGAATGTAAAGTTTTGCCCTCCGGCTCATAACCAGAATCAACTGTACCTTTTCCTTTGTACCTTTGGAAAGTGCCTTCATTTTCATAGATGGATCAATATGTAACCGGTTCAGCATATCATCTGCCCGTGCCCGGTCAAAATCCGCATAAAAATCCCCATAATAATCCAGCAAATCCACTACCTTCATCCAGTTATTAAAATATAACTTGTCTGGAAGGTAGGACACCAGCGCCTTACTCTCCGGTCCTGGTGCATATCCCTCAATCAGTACTTCGCCTCGTTGCGGTACCAGTAATCCATTTATAATTTTAATTAAGGTCGTCTTACCACTACCATTCGGCCCCAGCAATCCATATATTCTGCCACTTTGCAAATGCAGGTTTACATCATCCAATGCCGCTCTGCCATCGAAATATTTGCATAACCCGTTAATTGTAAGAAGTTCACTCATATCCAACTCTCCTTTAACTTTCTTTACTTGAATTTTTCGACTGTTCATATTCCTCCAAAAAATGCACCATTTGTTTTGTGTCAAATCCCAACTGCCGCATTTTTTCATAGAACTGTCCAACCAGTGTCATCGTCTCATCCCGTCCGACATTCTGTAAAACCGTCAAATCCTCCGTTACAAAACGACCTGCTGTCCGGTTAGAAAACATCAGCCCCTCTCGTTCCATTTCTTGAAACGCCCTCTGCATTGTATTGGGATTCACTCCAGCCATTCTGGCCATATCCCGCACCGAAGGCATTCTGTCACCTGGTTTGTATTCTCCCATTATGATGGACTGCTTCATATGTTCCACTAACTGGGTATATACCGGTCTGTCATTGTCAATACTCCATGCCATATACTCCCTCCTTTCCTGGAATACCTCTTACGTAACCTAATACCCGGTTTTCGACAATTTCCAAATCGTCTGTTCCGTTGTACTAAGGTGTTGATACAATAATACAACAGTACAACCTACTTGTCAACTCTTTTTTCAAATTAATAGAGCATTATATTACCTTTGCATCAGTAATATAATGCTCTGCTTTTTATTTCGTAAATTCCTGCATGAGGTGAATCAACTCTGCCAATATCACTACGCTTTGTTCCGGATGGTTGCGTACTTCCAGAGAATGATTTCCTCCCGTATATAGATGCAGGTCAACATTGTACTGCTCTGCCAGTTCCCGAAGACGCACTTCCGGCACTACTGGGTCTTTGGTTCCGGATACCGCCAAAACTGTTTTCCCCTGCATATAGGGAAAGGTCTGGGACAGTGGAGTCAATGCAATGTAACGAATACTGGAAATTCTATTTTTTCCCTGTGTATAATCTTCTCCCAGCATAAAAGCCAACAGAGTTCCAACACTTTTCCCAATAAATACAATATCCTCGTATTTCTCCATGGAGTATTCCCGCAACTGCTTTGTAACGCTGTAGTAGGCGCGGGAAACCCCTTCTTCTGTCACTCTTCCATCTGAAAAAGTGTCCTTTTTGTACTTTAAAAGTACCGTTTCATATCCCGTTTCCGTAAAAATTCTTCTGGCATAATGGAGCAATGGTTTGTCACAGTTATACCCTACCCCCGGAAACAGCACTGCCAGTTTTCTACCCATAATAGTCTCTCCTTAATTAAACAAGTCCATTACATCGCCAATCTTGTCCAGTGCATTGAGCACTTTATCTGAATTAGAACTGCTGGGACTGGTCTGGCTGTCTGACTGTTCCGGTGTATTGACAATAGAATTTTTTGACGTAGGTGCCAGCAAAATCTTGCCCGTTCCTCGGTATACATTAACCAATCCTTCTCCGGAAGCAGCAGAACCAATCAAACTTTTTCCCGCCTTTTCCACTGTAAAATCCAGGGAACCGGACCAGGCAACTGCCATATTTCCATCAATTTTCATCACATCATCCTTCAATGTGACTATAATCAACTCTTCCATGGGTACAGAACTTTCACATGCCACGATGCCATTTCCTGTCAGCGACAGGTTAAACAATCCTTCTCCTCCCAACACAGCAGAGGACAGATTGCTTCGGGCTACTACCTTTTGCTGCAAACTGCTGTCACATGCCAGAAACAGTCCATCATCCAGCACAATAGTCCCCCACTTGGAAACATCAATTAATAATATGTATCGGTAGGTGGGTTCCAGCATCAGCGTTCCCTCTCCCTGGTATACCGGCTTCACCGCAGACTCTCCGGTCACTTTGGAAGCCACTACTTTTCCCAGAAAATTGCCAACTCCGGTCACGCCACTTCCCATAGTGATGTTGCCACTCATCCACTGCATCGCTCCCGCCTGCAAGGTATAAGAACCGCCCTTTAAATCAATCATAACCTGACGGCGGCGCACATTCATGCGGGAAGCAAAATACTCTGTTACAGCATTCCAGGAAGACACGCTCAAATCTTTTTCATGTTCCAATACCTTAAAATTCCCCAATTCGGAAATTACATTAATGTTGCCATTATCCAGCAAATTACTTTGTGTTACCATACTCTACCCTCCTATGCTGTCGGTGCCATCAAAATCTTACCCGTACCACGGTAAACATTAACGAGTCCTTCTCCGGAAGCAGCAGAGCCTATGAGACTTTTTCCTGCTTTCTCCACTGTAAAATTCAGGGAACCAGACCAGGCAATTGCCATATTACCGTCAATTTTCACAACATCGTCTTTCAACTCCATCTCAATTAACTCGGATTTAGGAACCGGACTTTCCAACGCGGCAATACCATTTCCTACCAATGAAAGATTGAACAGTCCTTCCTTACCCAGAACAGCAGAAGACAGATTGCTCCGGGCTACCGTTTTCTGCTGAAGCGTATTGTCACAGGCCAAAAACAGCCCGTCATCCAGGACTACACTTCCCCATTCGGAAACATCCATAAGAATAATATGGCGGTAGGTTGGCTCCAGCATCATAACTCCCTTTCCGGAATATTCCGGTTTGATGGCCGACTCCTTGGTAACTGCTGCAGATGCCATCTTTCCAAGAAAGTTCCCCACTCCAGTTACCCCGGTTCCCATCTTTAAATCACCCAGCATCCACTGCATGGCACCTGCCTGTACAACACATCCATTCCCGTCCATTGCAATGTACACCTGGCGTCGACGCACATTCATCTCAGATGAGAAATAAGCCGTCACTGCATTATCCGGCGACACGCTCAAATCTCTCTCGTGTTCAAATACTGTAAAAGCCCCTTTCCTGTCAATCACTTTCATGTTTGTATTGTCAAAAAAATTGTTTAATTCAAACATCCTTTCTCCTCCTTGTCTCTCACTATATAGGTAATTGCGAAATGGTATGTTTTTAATATCATAAACACAATTTATTTCGCAATTGCCTATATCACTATATACTCAGAGCACATTGGCTCCTGTTTTATTATAGCAGAATATGTCGTATCAAGAAACTGAAATTTATTCAGCTTTCAAAAAAATAGATAGAGCCGGTAACTATACCGACTCTATCTATTATATTTATTTTACTTTAATGCTCTTTTTTGAAGACCATTTGCCATAAACCGTTTTTCCACTTACTTTCTTATAGCCACGAACCTGAACATAGTAGCGTTTACGGCTGCTCAACTTTTTCACTGTCTTACTTCCAGAATAACCACTCTTTACTTTAACGGTTTTTACACCTTTTTTAAACTTTTTGTCCTTAGAATATCGTATCTGGATTCCATCCGCATAAGAAACTCCCCAATACTTCACGGTAAGTTTCTTTTTACCGGACAGTAAATAATTGATTGAACCCTGATTCAAAGTTAACTTATTTGTGTAACTATCCTTATAGGAATATCCACATTTCTTACAAGTGTGCTTTGTATACCCCTTGCTCAAATATGTAGCAGATACATAGGTGTTCTGGTAATCATGAGTACAAATGTCCGGTGTCAGAGTATACCAGGAAAGAACATATCGACTCTGGCGTGAGGAATTACACATCTTAATAAAATAAGTACCGGCACTCAAAGTAT
>JAQXNR010000177.1 GCA_029098105.1 Lachnospiraceae bacterium | reverse complement strand
TGATTTCCTGTGCTATGATTCTGGTTCTGTGTGTGATAGAATATATATATATGAAGACGGTTATGAAAGCCAGCAGTAGAAACATTTTAAATATGTTGGAAACCAAGCGCAGCGAATAGTTGGGGATAGGAGAAGCGGAATGAAGCGGATTGCAATTGTAGAAGACGACGAATTTTTAAGAGACGAGTTACGGGACATATTTCAAAAGGCAGGGTATGAGGCAGTTTGTATTACACAATTTCAGGAGACGATTCCCCTTCTCCTAAAAGCGTGTGCTAATTTGATTGTACTGGATTTGAATCTGCCGGGAAGAAATGGATTTGAAATTTGTCAGGAGGTGAAGCGCAAGCAGAATGTACCGATTCTGGTGTTGACTTCTGCGGACCGATTAAAGGATGAACTTCATGCATTGGAATTGGGAGCGGATGAATACCTGACAAAGCCATGTAATACTGCACGGCTGCTGGCAAGAACGGAGAATCTCTTAAAGCGTTTTGAGGGAAGGGAAAACCTTCTTTCAGGAGATGGTTTCCTTCTGGATGACCAGACGTATACGCTGTATGCAGATTCCCAGTCGGTTGTTCTGTCGGAGAAAGAAGGACAGATTTTAAAAACGTTGCTGTTACATTCGGGCGAAGTGGTTTCCAAGGAAGAACTGTTTTTTCAATTGTGGGGTACAACCCAATATATTGATGAGAATGCATTGCAGGTAAATATGACCAGACTTCGCAGGTCTTTGAAAGAACTGGGATTGAGTGAACGGATAGAGACGGTGCGGGGAAAGGGATACCGGCTGGCAGGAGGAAAAAAGGATGAGTCGATGGAAAAATCTTCGGGAAATTTGTCTGGAATATAAATGGTTTCTTACATTGCTTTTGTTTTTGGATATTCTGATGGCATTTTTTATGTGGCTGATGGATGCAAAGGCGTTCCGGGCTGTGGTGAGTTTTTTTACCATTGCAGTATTGCTTTTGTTTGCTCTTCTGGTAATCTGGATGGTTCACAGAGAAAGACTTCGGGAACAGAACTTTTTGGAATTTCTCGCCTCGCCAGATGAGACAAAGGAACAGCAGTTGTTAAAGGGACTGTCTCCGCGGGAGCAGAGAGGGTTTCGGCAGTTATACGACCGATTGCAGAACTGTGAGCAGGCATTCCAACAGGAACAGCAAAAAAGGGAGGAATATGAGGAATATATTGAGAGTTGGGCACACGAAATCAAAGTCCCCCTGTCCCTGATGGAGTTGTTGTTGGACAATCGTCGTGAGGAGATGTCTTCCCTGTTATTCCAGAGAATGCTGTATGCGAAAAGCCAGATACAGGAACAAATTACCCAGATTCTTTATTATGCCAGATTGAAGGCGAGTCATAGGGATTACTTGTTTGAAACGGTAAATCTAAGAGAATGTTGCAGAGAAATTGTGGCACAGTGGGAGCCGTTATTGCAGGAAGAAGGAATCCATGTAGTCTGGGACATGGAGGAAATCTCAGTATTCACGGATCGAAAAGGGGTTTCTTTTATAGTGGAACAGGCTTTGAGCAATGCCTGTAAATATAAGGACAAGTCGAAAGAGAACCGGCAGATATGCATAAAGGCAGACCGGGATGTTGCCGGGGGAACGGTCTGTCTTTGTATAGAGGACAACGGAATCGGGGTAAAAGAAGGGGATTTGCCCTTTTTATTTGACAAGGGGTTTACCGGGGAGACGGATTTACAACGGCGTAAAGCGACGGGAATGGGATTGTACCTGGTAGGAAAAATGGCAGAGAATTTGAATCTTCAGGTGAGGGCAGAGTCGGAATACAAAAAAGGATTTACCCTGTTTCTGGAATTTCCGGCGGTAGAAGAAAAAGGAGGAGATACTGAATGACAAAAGTAGGAATTCTTTCAGACACCCATGGCTGGCTAAGAGATGAGGTAAAGCAGCAACTGTCAGATTGTGATTATATTATTCATGCCGGGGACATAGACAATTTGGAAATCATAGAAGAGTTACGTCAGATTGCTCCCTGCTATATTGTTCGCGGGAATGCTGACAAGACGTTACCGGTAGAACTGAAAGAGCGGGAGGCATTTGTCATTGACGGTGTTCATTTTGAACTGATTCATAATAAAAAGATGCTACCTGTTTGTAATGCAAAAACACAGGTTGTCGTTTACGGGCATACCCATAAATATGTTGCAAAGCGGGATGAGAAAGGGGTGCTCTGGCTCAACCCCGGTTGTTGCGGGAAACGACGTGTTCATCAGGAAGTTACGATGATGAAGGTGTCCCTTGACCAGGGAAATTTAGATGTGAAAAAGGTAATTCTGGAGCAGGAAAATGCAACGCAGGATGCTTTATTGGAACAGGAACAGAAGGATTTACTGGTCATCATTGAGGAGATTGTAAAACGGATGGACCGGAATGAGCCTATGGAAAAAATTGCTCACCGGATAAAAAGACCGACAGAGTTTGTGGAGATGATATACCGGATTAAGGTGACGCATCCGGGGGTCACTTCTATGGGGATTTATAACAAACTGGAAGCAAATGAAACGGTTACAAAGTGGAAAAAGAAATAAGCAAAATACTTTTTTTGTTAGTGACAACCCCTCTAAGATTTGGTAAAATATGTATAGGATTGTTGATGATAGATGGAGAGTCCCCCTCCGGTGCGGAGCACCTACGGCGGATAGATGGTAAGTCCCCCTCCGGTGCGAGCACCTACGGCGGATAGATGGTAAGTCCCCCTCCGGTGCGGCGCACCTACGGCGGATAGATGGAAAGAGGGATGTGTATGGCAATGATTGAGGATTTAATAGAATTTTTACAGTCAGAGCCGGAAGATCTTATTTTGTTATGGGACAGAATAGAGGGATGGCATCCGGTTAATTCGGAAAGCCGTTTTTTTCAATATTGGAAGCCTGAGGAGGTCAGTCTGAAAGGATTGAGAAGTCTTGTTGTAGAATCAGATCGCCCGGTTTATGATGTATTTTTGAAACGAATCGAAACGGATATTCGGGGAGAAGGGGAAATTTGTGGTACGGATGCCGGTCGTACCTATGCTTCCGTCCGTATGCAGCAGGAGGAAGGGATTGGATATTATAATGTGGAATGCCGTTTCCACCGGAATGCAGATCACTGTATCAGTAAGATGTTGGTGCTGGTACAGCAGATGGATGCGGAGGAAGTCTACCGTATGAAATTGGCGCATACGATTACGAATGACAGTACCCCTTCTTTTTTTGCAACGACTGCCAGAGAGATTATGGTGAAAAATCCGGACAAGAAATATGCCATTATTCAATTTGATGTGGCTAAGTTCAAAGTCATTAATGAAATATATGGAGAAGTGCGGGGCGATGAGATTTTGCAGTTCTTCATTGATACACTGAAGGTGGTTTGCCATGAAAATCAGTTGTATGTAAGGCTTTCTGCAGATGTATTTATGATTCTAACTCCCTATGAAGAACTGGAGGACATCAATCGTTTTATTGATTTGCTGGATCAGAACCTGCTCGGTTATAAGGATATGAATTACACTCTGGTGTATGGAGTGTGCTTGATTCGGGATATGAAGGATGGATTGCGTAAATATGGGGATTCTGCGGCGTTGGCAAGACAGAGTATTAAGGGAGATGCATTGACCCATGTTGCCTTTTTTGAGGACAAGATGAAAGAGGGGATTTATACCCGCAAGTTCATTGAGGACAATATGAAAAAGGCATTGAAGAACAAAGAGTTTGTAATGTATTTACAGCCCAAGTACAGTATTTCCCAGAACTGTATGGTAGGAGCCGAGGCGCTGGTGCGCTGGATTCACCCGGAAAAGGGGATTATTCCTCCGATGGAATTTATTCCTCTGTTTGAAAAGAACGGTTTTGTAATCAAAATGGACCAGTATATTTGGGAAGAAGCCTGTAAAACCATTCGTCAATGGATGGATGATGGTATCGAACCGTTGCCGATTTCTGTGAATGTTTCTCGTAGGAATCTGCGGGACAACCAGTTCATTGATGTTCTTAATGGACTAATTGACAAATACCAGATTCCGAAAAAATATTTGGAGATTGAGATTACAGAGACCATCGAGGATGCTCAGGTAAATAATGGAGTGACACTTCTGAAGGAGAACGGTTATACGCTGTTGATGGATGATTTTGGTTCCGGTTACTCTTCGTTGAATATGCTCAAGGATACCCAGTTTGATGTGATTAAGATGGACCGTGGTTTTTTACAGGACTTCATCGGTTCTGAAAGGGGTCAGAGAATTGTGGAACACACGATTAAAATGACCGCTGACATCGGGCTGGATATGGTAGCAGAAGGGGTGGAAACCCAGGAGCAGGCTGCGTTTTTAGAAAAATGTGGTTGTGACACTGCCCAGGGATTCTATTATGACAGACCTATGACGCTGGAGGATTTCAATAAGAAAATGACAAAATAATTTTAATAAAGTGATAGATTTATAGGGAAATGTGTGCTATACTAATTGAGACAAAGGTGTCAATGATGGATATCAAGCCATCATTGGCATTTTTTTTGTTTCAGAATGTGTTAAGGAGGAACTGGTTAGATGGATACCAAAATTAAATTTTTGTATTTAAGTGAGCCGGATATGATTCAGGCAGGTGTGAAGGACATGGGAAAATGTGTGGAATGTATGGAGGACATGCTTCTGACTCTGAAGAAGGGAGACTATGTTATGGGTGGAGAAAACCATAATTCCCATGGATGTATGGTTACGTTTCCAGACAATCCCCCGTTCCCTGGAATGCCGAAAAATGCAGATGAACGTCGGTTTATGGCAATGCCTGCATACTTGGGTGGCAATTACCAGATGGCGGGAATGAAATGGTATGGCTCTAATGTGGAGAACAAACAGAAAGGACTTCCCCGTTCTATTTTAATGATGATGTTGAATGACAAAGATACGGGAGCGCCTCTTGCGTTGATGTCAGCGAACCTTTTGAGTTCCTATCGTACTGGTGCCATTCCCGGGGTGGGAGCGAAGTATCTGGCGAGAAAGGATGCCTCCACTGTGGCAATTATTGGACCGGGAGTAATGGGGAAAACTTCGTTAAGTGCATTCCTTAGTGTCTGCCCGAATTTGAAAACGGTTAAAATAAAGGGAAGAGGACAGCGCTCATTGGATTCTTTTGTTGCATTTGTAAAAAAAGAATACCCGCAAATTCAGGATATTCAGATTTGCGAAACAATGGAGGAGGCAGTAAGAGACAGCGATATTGTCAGTATGACTACCAGCGTAGGAGACAAGGAATCCGAATTTCCCTATATTGAGGAAGCATGGGTCAAAAAGGGTGCTGTCATCTGTATGCCTTCGGCAGCCCGCTTTGATGAAGAATTTTATACAAGACCGGGAACGAAACTGGTAGTAGACAATTATAAACTCTATGAAGCATGGGCAGATGAATACCCTTACCCCAGTTATGACAAGGTACAGATTGTGGGAGCAAAGTTTATGGACCTGATGCATGACGGTAAGATTCAGCGTTCGGATATTATTGACATTGCAGATGTGATTGCAGGAGAAGTACAACCCCGGGAGAGTGAGGAAGATATTATTATGTATTCCGTGGGAGGTATGCCGGTAGAGGACATTGCCTGGGGAGCTACCGTGTACCGCAATGCACTGGCTCAGAACATTGGTGTTTCCCTTCCTTTATGGGATACGCCGGAGATGGCATAATGCTCGGCAGATGCCTAAATGATATGGATACAAGGAGGAAACAATATGAGTTTGTCAAAAATTGAAATTATAACAGGAATGTCCAAGTTCACCAATCTGAAGAAGGCGTTAGGAAAGGTTGGCGTCAGGGGAATGACGGTAATGCAGGTATTGGGCTGTGGTGTGGAAAAGGGCAATCGGGAATATGAGATTGAGGAAAAAGAGGAGATGGAACTTCTTCCCAAACAGCAGATTAACATTGTGGTGGAAACGGAAAAAGTGGATGAGATTATTGAACTGGTAAAGCAGGAGTTGTATACCGGACATATTGGAGATGGTAAGATTTTTGTGTATGGCATTGACAATGTAGTCCGGGTGCGTACCGGAGATGAAGGCGTGGATGCGCTGTAGGACAAGGAGGCGTTTGGGATGGAGGAAAAGAAATTAGGTCTGGGCAGCGTCGTGTCCGTTTCGGTAGGTCTGGTTATCGCCACCAGTTGTCTCGTGTCTCTGGGACAAGGGGCAGGAACGATTGGAGTCGTCTTTATCGGGGCGATGGTGATTGCCTGTCTGTTGAATATGACAACGGTGGCATCGCTTTCGGAACTGAATGCACTGATGCCAAATACAACAGGAGGATTGGCACAGTATACCCTCGCCAGTATGGGACCGTTTCCCACTCTGATATCCATGGTGGGCGGGTACTTGATTTGCAATACCCTCTCTTCCGGTGTGGAGGCATCCATATTTTCCTATGCGATGGAGCAGACACTGCATTTGCCCATTCCCAGTATTGGTTACACACTGATTATGGTAGTCGTGATTATGATTGCCAACTTATACGGTGTAGACATGTTTGCAAAAATACAGGATCTGGTCGCCTTTTTATTAGTGGGTTCTATGGTGGTAATGGGATTCATTGGTATGTTTCGTCTGGGAACTGGAACTGTGGTGGAACAGCCTATGACAATGGCAACTGATTTTTCCGATGTGGTGTCGATGACAGCGGTGGCATTTTGGCTGTTTATTGGAGCGGAATATGTGATTCCCATTTCAAAAAATGTAAAAAATGCCAAGCGCAATGTGCCTCTGGGAATGATTATTGGACTGGCTCTGATTTGTGTGGTTCAATCCATTATGGTATTCGGCTTTCACAATTATACTGCATGGGATGAACTGGCAAATTCGGCAGCACCCCATTTGCTGTATGGAGAAAATCTGCTGGGAGGTTTTGGTAAGGTTTGGATGACGTTGGTTGCGGCATTAGCAGTAATCAGTACCCAGAATTCTACTGTAAACGGTCTTGCCTGTATCTGTCAGGGAATGGCGAAAATGAATATGATGCCCCAGATATTTGCGAAGACAAACAAGAAAAATGTTCCCTGGTTCGGCGTTGTATTCATCAGTGTGGCAATTTTTATTTTTGCTGCAGCCAGCAATAATTCTTCCGATGCGATTTCCTTCCTGATTCTGGTTGGCTCTGTATTCTGGATGATTTCTTACATACTGGCTCATATTGATGTACTGATTCTGCGTCGACGGCTGCCAAAGGCACCCCGTTCCTTCAAGGTTCCTTTTGGCCCGGTTCTTCCAGTCATTGGAATTATTGGGACAGTATATATGATTTTAAACATTTCTACAGACCCCAAGGAGCGGCTCATGATTTGGCTTTTGACGGGGGGCACCTTTTTGATTCTGGCGGCATATTCGTTTTTCTGGATTAAATTTAAGATGCGTATGCCAGTATTTAAGAGTGTGCCGATGGAAAAGGTAATGGCAATGGAAAGTGACATGTACTATTTGATTCGCAAGAGAAACGGAATCTGGAGATAGAGTAAAAATTTATATGGAAGACTGGTTTCATAAGAGACCAGTCTTTTTTATTTTACACTTATTTTACATTCTTTTTACGGCAAAATGATAGTTGCGAAAAGAAAATCGTTTTAGTATGGATAGGAAGAAAGATGGAAACTCCCCCTCCGGTGCAGGGCACCTACGGCGGAAAGATGGAAAGTCCCCCTCCGGTGCAGGACACCTACGGCGGATAGATGGTAAAGGAGAGATTGTGTGAGAAAGCAAAAAGAAAAAGGTCTGGCAGTTTTGTGCATGTTAATACTGTTCTGTGCTGTTTTGACCGGATGCACAAAAAAGGAAAAAGAATCGGTACAAAAGGTAAATGGTCTGGAAAAATTGGGGGCAGTTACTGTGGTGACCCGGGAGGAAGGGTCTGGAACCCGGGAAGTATTTATAGAAAAAACGGGAGTAAAAGGAACGAATAAAGAGGGAAAAACAGTGGATGAAACAAGGGAGGACGCAGTCGTTAAAATGGATGCGGAGTCTGTGCTGGAGGAGGTCGCAAAGAATGAAAGTGCGATTGGTTATGTTTCCATTGGAAGTTTGAAGGAAGAAGAAAATGGTATCAAGACGGTTGTGATAGATGGGATTGAGCCGACCAGAGAACAGATTGGAAAGGGAGACTATCCACTGAGCCGGAATCTGAATATTGCTTATTCCGGAACATTGTCCCCGGTGGAACAGGACTTTATGAGTTACTTGTTGTCTAAGGGACAGGATATTGTGGGGAAGGGTTATGTGGCAGTAAAAAAGAGCAGCACTTTTCTTTCGGACCAGTCCCAAGGCAGTATACGAATCAGCGGTTCCACCTCCGTTGCCCCGTTGATGGAGGAATTGGCGAAAGGATACCACTCTTTTAATGAAAATGTGGATATTATCATAGAGGCAACGGATTCTACCTCGGGGTTGACGGCTGCGATGCAGTCAGCCTGCGACTGGGGAATGGCATCCCGGGATTTAAAAGAATATGAAAAAGAATTGCTGGAATACAAAACAATCGCCAGAGATGGGGTAGCGGTTATTGTAAATGAGAATAATCCGGTGGACTCTCTGACGATGGAACAGTTAAAAGAGCTTTATTCCGGCGAAGCCCAGGAATGGGAAGATATCAATCCGTAAATAAAAAACAGGTTGTAACAAATGGATAGAATACAAATCGGGAGGTTTGATTATGAATAGTATTATGGAAACAATATTTGGATTACTGGGAGGTCTGGCATTATTCCTGTTTGGAATGAACATGATGTCAGAATCACTGCAAAAGGCAGCAGGGGAAAAGATGAAGAGTATTCTGGCAATGCTGACAAAGAACCCGGTGTTGGGAGTTCTGGCAGGAGCACTGGTAACTGCTGTACTGCAAAGTTCCAGTGCAACTACGGTTATGGTAATCGGTTTTGTCAGTGCCGGATTGATGGAACTTCCCCAAGGTGTATCTGTAATTCTCGGTGCCAATATTGGTACTACGATGACCGCGCAACTTATGGCATTTAAAATCAGTGATTACATATGGGCGATTGTATTCGTCGGTTTCATCATTTTGTTTGTGGCAAAGAAAGAAAAAATCAGATGCGTGGGCGAGACTATTTTTGCCTTTGGTATTTTGTTTGAAGGAATTGAGGTCATGGGTTCCGTTATGAAGCCGCTGGCCAGCAGTCCTGTTTTTACGGATATGATTCAGAAAGTAGCAGATGTCCCTATTCTCGGTGTGGCAGTAGGTACGTTGATGACGCTGGTAGTGCAGAGTTCCAGCGCGACGATTGCGGTACTGCAGAATTTTGCTTCCCAGGCTGGCCCGGATGGAGTGACCAGTGTACTGGGGCTTACCGGGGCGATTCCCATTTTGCTCGGAGACAATATTGGAACTACGATTACCGCATTGCTAGCGTGCATTGGGCAGTCTAAAAATGCAAAGCGGACAGCAGTTGCTCATACGGTTTTCAATCTTAGCGGAAGTCTTGTGTTCATTTGGTTGGTTCCCTGGTTTGCCCGGTTTGTGCAGTGGTTTTCTCCAAAGGGACCGGAGGTAGAAGTAATTTCCAGACAAATTGCAAATGCCCATACAACATTTAATATTGCCTGTACGTTAATATGGTTACCCATGATTGGAATTCTCGTTAAGATTGTGAACTTTATTGTACGGGGAGAAGATGGTAAACCTGTGGCAACAGCAGCCTCCAAATACTTGGATTACAAGTTGATTGCGCAGCCCGTGTTTGCCATCAAAATGATTACTCAGGAATTGAACGACATTTGTGGAATTGTTAAAAATATGCTGCCGAACCTGCAGACTGCCATTGAGGACAACAATATTTCCAAATTGAATAAGGTACAGGAAAACTGCAATAAAGTGGAGCAACGGAATGATGAAATGATGCAGTATATGGCGGCTATGTTTGCGGCTGGTTCCCTGACCGAGAATCAGGCAGGATATGTCAGTGATATGATGCTGATTATGGAAAATGTGGAGCATATCGAAAAGCGTTGCAGTGAAATTAGTGGTTTTGTGGCGACTAAAATTGAAAAAGGATATAAATATAGTTCGGAGGCGGCAGCGGAATTAAAGAAAAATCTCAATTCCGTGGCGGAAATTTATGATTCCGTGATACGGTATCTGGAAGGAGACAGTGAGAATCCTCAGGATATTTTGTCGCAGCGCAGAGAAAAAATACTAAAACAGAGAAATAAGGCGCGCCGGAACAATTCCAAACGAATGCAGGAACACAAGTGTCAGAAGGAAAATGGTGTATTGTTCAATCGAATTCTGTTCAGCCTGGACCGCATTACTCATGACTGCTTTAACTTGTTGGAAAATGACATCAGCCAGTTTCATTTTGATGGAATTGAGGAAGAGGAGGAACAACTGGGAACAGAATAAAAAATATAAAATCAGTGAAAATGTAACGCTTTTGTAATGCTTCATATGTTATAATGAAAAAGAATATAATGATGTATGTAGAGAACACAAATAACACGATATGATTGGAGCATAATTTATGAAGATACAGGACGATGAGTTACTGGAATTGAAGATGAAGGCGTTTGTAGCTGATTTGCTGGCTAGTGTGAATGCTAAAAAAAGTGTCCAGGACACGATTCAATATGTAGTAGAAAATGTGGGAATTTTTACGGATTCACGCGAAGTATGTGTTTATGAAATTGCAGCCGGAAAAGACAATGCCGAAAAAATATATTTTTGGAAGAAGGAGCATCCGGCAGTAGAAGCGGTGAATATAAAACCTTTGCAACGGGGCGAGATTGCCTGCTGGATGGACAGACTGAAGCAGAAACAGTTAGTGGTAATGGAGGATAGAGAAGGAATTCGTGATTCCATGCCTGGGGTTTATGCTAACATGGAACTTCTTGAAATACAAACATTGATGCTGATACCGGTTTCTGTGCAGGAACGGCTGACGGCGTGTATCAGTCTGGTGAATCCGGATTTTGCAAAATTCGCAGTGCTTAATCATATGTGGCTGTTTCTTGGCAGGCAGGTTGGTGCTGTTTCCTATCGGGAGAAAATGAATCACAAATACCATCTATTTATGGATGGAATCCGTTCTAGTAATTTGTCGGAATTTGTAGTAGATTATAATACGAGACGATATGAAGCATTTCGAATTACCAAACTGTTAAGTGATATGATACCGGAAGAGGGAGACTGGGATTGGCTTCGGCACTTTTATGCGGATATTATTAAACCAGAGTATCGCAAGGATGTTTTGGAATGTACGGAAGACGAGTATATGAGGCAACTTCTTTGTGCAGACAAGAGTACATTTTACATCGATATCGAGCGTGAAGTAGATGGGAAAAGCATTTGGTTCCGACTGGAGTTTTCTGTGGCATCGCTAGATGAAAAAGGGAATTTAGAGCGATTTGTTCTGCTTGTAAAGGACATTACAGAGCAGAAGCAACGAGAGGAATGGATGCAGTATAAGATAGAGCATGATGAATTGACCGGGGCATGGAACCGGGTGGCATTTAACCGAACAACGACCATGCTGGATGAGGCAAAGCGACCATTTGGTTTTATTCTGATGGATATTGACAAATTTAAATCAATTAATGATACATATGGACACGATGTAGGGGATGAAGTTTTAGTGAAACTGGTATCGGTTCTGGATGAAAAAATGCGGGCTTCGGATAAAATTTTCCGGATAGGCGGCGATGAATTTGTCGTAGTGTTAAAACATCTTACCCAGAATCAGTCAGAATGGGTAAAACGGGTTATGTCAGATGTGAACGGGGTCTTAGCATCCGGAGCGGATGGATTGCCTGCCTTTTCCGTCAGTGCAGGTGTCACTTTTTCTGCAGGTGGATATGATGAAGCAATATACCAAAATGCAGACAGGGCACTCTATCGTACGAAGGAAACAACACGCAATGGCTGTACGGTTTTTGAGGAAATGGAATAGTGAAGGAAAGTAAGGCTGGGCATTTTGCTCAGTCTTTTATATTCTTTGGAGGATTCAGAAAATAGCAATATGGGAATTAAGGGGATATAGTTTTTTGGGCAGAGGTATGTTAAAATGAATTGGAGAAAATTTCAAATTGTTGAGATGGAAAATTGTAATTTTATGAATAGGGATAAGAGATAGGGAAGGTGTTGTTATGGAAAATTTACTTTTTCAATTTGCAATGATACTTTGGATTACAGGAATCATATTTTACTGTGTATTATTTCCTGTTGCTACCAAAAAATGTTTTTGGGAAAAAACAACCATTAAGAAAAATATTTGTAATGTGATAGTGTGTATATTTTTGATGCCCATGGTAGTATGTGAATACTCCACAGGTCTTTCTATGTTTTTGATGGAATGTTTTCACATTCGTGCATCTTCTATGGCGGGATATAGTATAGCCGCATTTTGCGAAATTGCATTTATTATATTAGCAGTGTATCTATATATTTTATATTTTAAAACCGATAATAAAATAATTGCGATATTTGTGTATCTCATGGTTTATGTTATTACACTTATTCCTTCGTCATTACCGCCAATGAATGCAAAAAGTGAGAATACGATTCAAATTCTGGTGGAGAGTTTATTAATTTTAGTTTTGGGATATGTGTTTTACCGATTTTTAATCGTCCCGGTTTCTAACATTACGCATATTGATAATAAAATTGGAAGAGGAGCTTATATTGTTTTACCTGCATTTTCTTTAACTTATACTCTGATTATAGAAAAAATCAATTCGATATATGAAGAGAATAATGTTCTTTTAGTAGTAACAGCAATTTCATCCGTTTTTGTGATATTAGCTGTCTGTATAGGATTTCATTATATTATACGGAATACGATAGTGATTAGAGAACTGGAAAAAGCCAGAGACAATGTTAAGACATTATCCGTTGAGGTCATGGAAGCACTTGCCCATACGATTGATGCCAAAGATGAATATACAAAAGGTCATTCGGTCCGGGTGGCAAAGTATTCAAGAATGATTGCAGAAAAAATGGGGCTCTCTGCCGAGGTTTGTGAGAATATCTATTATATGGGGCTGTTGCACGATATTGGAAAAATTGGTGTGCCAAATGAAATCATAAATAAGCCCACAAAACTGAGTGATGAGGAATATAATATTATTAAATTACATCCAGTTCTTGGCTATGATATTTTGATAGAAATCAAAAGTCAACCAGAACTATCCGTAGGGGCGAGATGGCATCATGAGAGATATGACGGAAAGGGATACCCAGATGGAAAATCAGGAGATGAGATTCCATTCCTTGACAGAATTATTGCTGTTGCCGATAGTTATGATGCAATGACTTCTAACAGAAGTTACCGTAAATATCTGCCACAAGAGGTTGTGCGAGAGGAACTGGAAAAAAATATGGGTACGCAGTTTGATCCAGAAGTGGCTAAATGCATGATAGAATTGATAGATGATGATACCGA
>JAQXNR010000176.1 GCA_029098105.1 Lachnospiraceae bacterium | reverse complement strand
AGTTAAGTTTTGATTTTTTGTAATCTTGTAACAGCAGGTCCGGTAAACTTTTTGTTTGCCGGATACTGCTTTAATAAAAATTTAGTAATTTGTTTTGCATAAAAAAAACATAAACCTCAACGTGAGGTTTATGTTTTATAGCAGTTCGTAGGGGAATCGAACCCCTGATTCCGCCGTGAGAGGGCGGCGTCTTAACCGCTTGACCAACGAACCATAATCTTATTTTTGTCTGTCTCTTTCCGACGACTTGCTTAGTATAACAAAGGCAAAGGAAAATTGCAAGCACTTTTTTTACTTTTTTTTGAAAAATTTAAAAAACTGAGTTGAAAAAGGGAAGGGGCTTTTGGAATTTAATTATGGTAAAGGACAGAGAGATTTGTTATAATAACAAAAGTTTAAAGAAAAGAGGTAATTACAATGAAAGTTTTAGCGATGACGGGAAGCCCTAATCAAAAAGGAAGTTCTACCACTCTGGTAAATCAGATTCTTGCCGGGGCGAAAGCGGCGGGACACGAAGTAGAAGAACTGGATGTGGAGACATTGTCAGTAAATGGCTGTAAAGAGTGTATGTACTGCAGGACCAATAATGCGGACTGTATTCAGCAGGATGACTTAAAGGATTATTGGGATAAACTGAGACAGGCGGATGTATTGATTGTTAGTTCTCCGAACTACTATTCTACTGTGACAGGACCGATGATTACATTTATGAACCGCCACTATTGTTTAAAGGATGCCAGCCGCAATTCCCGGATTCCTGGGGGCAAGAAACTGATTGGCGTATTTTCCCAGGGAAATCCGGATGAGCAGGGGTATGTGGCTAATTACGATTGGTATTTAAATTGCTTTGCCTCTCTGGGGATGGAAGTGGTGGACAAGTTAATCTGTACGGGAACCACTTCGTTGGAGGAGGATTCCGAAATGATGAAACGTGCTTTTAATCTGGGAAAAAATCTGTAATAGCGCAAAAGGTGGGAATGCAATGAAGAAATGGAGTGCAGGAATGCTGGTGGGAATTCTGCTGTTTCTGGCAGGAGCGGTGAACCCTATTCCGGCTAAGGCTGACAGTCTTTATATTGTTAGAATTGGATTGACCGAGCATTTGAAACAGCAGTCCAATGTGAAGATAAGTACAAAAAAAATTGCCATCGGTTATTGCCTGAATAACCGTTTTTCAGAGTATATTCATTTTACAAGCAAATCTGGTTTTACTTTTACTCCGGCGACGGGTTACTACCTTGTTTCGGATACGGTATATCCGGACTATGCTTCTGTGAAAAATGCCTACAATAAAGCGCAGAAGATTGCAGCAGTAAAAAAATATACATACATCTGTATGACAGGAAAAAATAAATGGTGTCTGTATGTGGGAGGTTTAAAGGACGTGGCAAAGGTTTCCTCCTGGAGGGATAAATTGGAAAAACAACTTTCCACCACCTTTGGCTCCATCACTTCCTATAACGGGCACCGGGTAAAGATTACAGGGGAAAATAACACATTGCTCTATGATGGAGCAGATACCGGGCAGTATGTTCAGATTTCAGCCAATGTGTTGAATTCCAAAGGTTCGAAGACTTTGACGGTAAACGGCTATGAATATCGGGGAAGATTGGAAATCGGCCCCTACGGAACTTCTAAACTTACGGTAGTCAACATTACTAATGTGGAGAACTATTTGCGAAGCGTGGTGGGCAGTGAGATGAATGGTTCCTATCCGATGGAGGCGCTAAAGGCGCAGGCAATCGTGTCCCGTACGTATGCCCAAAACCATTGTACCAATTCCGGCGACACAAATACTGCCAATCCCTATTCCATAAACGATACTGAGACTTACCAACGCTATGGTGGTTATAAAAAAGAGACGAAAAAATGTGTAGAAGCGGTGACTTCTACACGGGGAATCAGTATATATTCTGCAGGAAGCCAGATTGATGCCAGTTTCTTTCCTTCCAGCGGAGGGGCGACAGAAGCTGCCCAGAACGTATGGGGAATGCCCAAATCCTATTTAAAGATGGTTTCGGATTTGGGAGAATTAACATATGGGACGAAAGCATGGCGGGTTACCTATACGGCAAAGGAACTGGGAGAACTGTTGGGAATCGGAGAGGTGACCAATGTTACAGTAGATTCCCAGACTTCCTCCGGGCGGGTTTACCAGATTACCGTGACGGGAAAAGAGCAGTCTCTGACTTTGAAGGGAGACAATGTGCGCAGCCGTCTGGGGGTAAAAAGCACAAAATTTAAACTGGTGACAAAAGAGCAGCCTCAGAATCAGGTGTCTTTGTTAAATGCACAGAGCAGTTCTACTGTACCATCGTTGAAGAACTGTTATGCGCTGAGCCAAAATGGGAAAGTAACTTCTCTCAATAACAGCCTGTCTCAGTACATTGTTATGGGAGCCAATAATCTCTCTAATTATATGAAGGAAACGACAGGAACAGAGGGAACCTATACTTTTGCCGGACTGGGAAGTGGACATGGTGTGGGAATGAGTCAGGCGGGCGCCCGGGCGTTAGCAGACCGTGGGTATTCCTATACCCGGATTATTCAATATTATTATGGCAAAAAAGTTACAATAAAATAGAAAGACGAGGAAACGAAACATGAGTTCAGAAAACAAGGATGGCATGCACCTTTCGGATTACAATTATGATTTGCCACAGGAGTTGATTGCACAGGACCCTCTTACAGACCGGGATTCCTCCAGATTAATGGTGGTAAACCGGGAAACCGGAGCGGTAAAACACAAGATTTTTCATGATATTATTGATTTTTTGAATCCTGGCGACTGCCTTGTTTTGAATAACACGAAAGTAATTCCTGCGAGATTGATGGGAGTAAAGGAGGAAACCGGAGCGACCATTGAAGTGTTGTTGCTCACCCGGAAGGAAAATGATGTGTGGGAAACGCTGGTCAAGCCGGGCAAAAAGGCAAAACCGGGTACGGTGATTGAGTTCGGTGACGGACTGTTAAAGGGCAGAGTGCTGGAAGTTGTAGAGGAAGGAAACCGCCTGATTCAGTTTTCCTATGAAGGTATATTTGAGGAAATTCTGGACCAACTGGGACAAATGCCACTACCGCCTTACATCACCCATAAATTGGAGGACAAAACCCGTTACCAGACAGTGTATGCCCGGTATGAAGGTTCTGCGGCGGCACCCACAGCAGGCCTGCATTTTACGAAAGAACTGCTGGAGCGAATTCAGCAAAAAGGTGTGAAGATTGCAAACGTTACACTGCATGTAGGACTGGGTACGTTCCGCCCGGTAAAGGTGGACAATATATTAGAACATCACATGCATTCGGAATGTTACCGGATTGAGCAGGAAGATGCGGACATCATCAATGAGACAAAGCGTTCCGGAGGGCGGGTTATTTCAGTGGGAACTACCAGTACAAGAACATTGGAGTCCGTTGCAGATGACCAGGGCATGGTTCGAAAAGCCAGTGGATCTACGGATATTTTTATTTACCCGGGGTATCAGTTTAAGTGTGTTGATGCATTGATTACCAATTTCCATTTACCCCAGTCAACGCTATTGATGCTGGTTTCAGCATTTTCCAACAGAGAGAAAATGCTTTCGGTTTACCAGACCGCAGTAGAACAGAAGTACCGCTTTTTTTCTTTTGGGGATGCTATGTTTTTAATTGATGACAAAGATTTTTCAACTATACAGTAAGGGAAAATGAATGAATTACCTAAATAAATTATAAAAGAACAGGAGAAAAGACAAATGGAATTCAGCCAGAAAAAAGGATTGCGGGGAGAAATTACAGTGCCGGGGGATAAAAGTATTTCCCATCGGAGTGTTATGTTTGGGGCAATTTCCAAAGGGACAACAGAGATTTCTAATTTTTTGACCGGGGCGGACTGTCTCTCTACCATTTCCTGTTTCCGGCAAATGGGAGTGGATATTGAAACAGATGGAAACCATGTCCTTGTTCACGGAAATGGACTGCATGGACTGAAGGCTCCTTCACAGCGGCTGGATGTGGGAAATTCCGGAACGACTACCCGGCTTCTTTCCGGTATTCTTGCAGGTCAGCGATTTGCAAGCGAACTGGATGGAGACGCTTCCATTCGCAAACGTCCAATGAGGAGGATTATGACTCCACTGCAGAGTATGGGTGCAGAGATTACCAGTCTGAATCAAAATGACTGTGCTCCTCTGCGGATTGTTGGAAAGTCTTTAAAAGGAATTGATTACCTTTCTCCGGTGGCTTCCGCTCAGGTAAAATCCTGTGTTCTGCTGGCAGGGTTGTATGCAGAGGGAGAGACCCGGGTGACGGAACCGGAACTCTCCAGAAACCATACCGAATTGATGCTCTCTGCGTTTGGGGCGGATTTGACCTCCAGCGGAAAAACGGCGGTGATTCATCCGGCAAAGGAACTATACGCACAGAAAATTATTGTGCCGGGAGATATTTCTTCTGCGGTGTACTGGGTTGTGGCAGGGCTGATTACACCGGATTCGGAAATTACAATTCGAAATGTGGGACTAAACCCTACCCGGGATGGAATTCTGGAAGTATGTCGCAGCATGAACGGACAAGTGTCTGTGAGCAACGAGCGGATACAAGGCGGCGAAAAGGTGGGGGATATTACGGTGAAAACCAGTGAATTAAAGGGAACGGTAATTGGTGGAAGTGTGATTCCCCGTCTGATTGACGAGCTTCCCACAATGGCATTACTTGCTTGTTTTGCCCAGGGAGATACGGTGATTCGGGATGCTCAGGAATTAAAAGTCAAAGAATCCGATCGGATTGCAGTTATGGTAGAGAATCTGACAAAAATGGGAGCGGATGTAGAAGGAACCGAGGACGGCATGGTGATTCATGGGAAATGCAGATTGCATGGGGCAGAACTGGACAGTTGTCTGGATCACCGCATTGCTATGACCTTTGCCATTGCTGGCATTAATGCTTCGGGGACCACTAAAATCAAGGGCGCTGAGTGTGTCAATATATCCTATCCGTCTTTTTATGAGGATTTGGCAAGGCTGACCCGGGGATGACGGGAATGTAACTTTCCCTTGTATTTAAAATAAGGGAATGGTATACTTGTTTTGCTGTTATACAGATTGTATGAGTAAGTGGCAAAGGAGAAATCTATGCTAAATGAAGCAATTATATTTGCAACAAAGGCACATGCGGGACAGGTGCGCAAAGCGACCCGGATTCCCTATATTTTGCATCCGATGGA
>JAQXNR010000175.1 GCA_029098105.1 Lachnospiraceae bacterium | reverse complement strand
ATTGTATTGTTAAAAAAGAAATGCAGGAAAGGAAAGGTACCAGATATGTACGATTATTTGGTGGTAGGTGCAGGACTGTTTGGTTCTGTATTTGCAAGGGAAGCCCATCAGCGGGGTAAATCTGTTCTGGTGATTGATTGTCGTGACCATGTCGGGGGGAATATTTACACCGAGGAAATAGAGAACATCCAGGTGCATCGGTATGGCGCTCATATTTTTCATACCAGCAATAAGAAAGTATGGGATTATGTGAATCAATTCGCAGAGTTTAACCGCTATACCAATTCCCCGGTTGCCCGATATAAGGATGAACTGTATAATCTTCCCTTTAATATGAATACATTTTCTAAGATGTGGGGAATTACAACTCCTGAGGAAGCAAGAATCAAGATTGAACAGCAGAAATCGGAGATTACAGGAGAGCCTGAGAATCTGGAACAGCAGGCGATTTCTCTGGTAGGCAGAGATATTTATGAGAAACTAGTCAAAGGATATACGGAAAAGCAGTGGGGGAGAAGAGCGACAGAACTACCCCCATTTATTATTAAGCGGCTTCCGGTTCGTTTTGTTTATGACAATAATTATTTTAATGATACTTACCAGGGAATTCCTATTGGGGGATATACGAAGATGGTAGAGGCAATGCTGGAAGGTGTTGAGGTACGGCTGAATACAGACTTTTTTGCACATCGCAAGGAACTGGAACAGATGGCAGAGAAGATTATTTTTACCGGACCGATTGATGCCTGGTATGACTACTGTTTTGGAGAATTGGAATACCGTTCTCTGCGGTTTGAGACGGAGGTGTTGGACTGTGAAAACTATCAGGGTAATGCCGTTGTCAATTATACCGAATATGAAGTGCCCTATACCCGCATTATAGAGCATAAACATTTTGAATTTGGCTGTCAGGGTTCCCGGACGAATCCGAAAACAGTAATTTCCAGAGAGTATCCTGCAAATTGGAAGCGGGGAGAGGAGCCCTATTACCCTGTAAACGATGACAAAAATAACGCCCTGTACCAACGCTATTGGGAAAAAGCATGTCAGGAACAGCGAGTTATTTTTGGAGGACGGCTTGGTATGTACCAGTACTTTGATATGCATCATGTCATTGACAAAGCACTGGAATGCGTTCATAATGAATTGGGGTAGCGTATCCTATAATCAATAGGCAATTGCGAAATTTATATATTTTAACCGCCTAATACTATACAAAAGAAAAAGGAGTACAGAAAATGGAGATTTTATTTTTAAACCCAGTGTTAAAGGAGACCATCTGGGGAGGAACCCGACTGAAAGAGTACCAGTGTGAGTTGTCCTCTGACCATGTGGGAGAATGCTGGGCAATCAGTGGACATCCCAATGGGGATGGCAGTATTGTAGGAGGCACTTATGATGGGAAGACCTTGTCCTGGTTATGGCAGGAGCATCGGGAATTGTTTGATTCCATAGATGGTGAGGTGTTTCCACTGCTGACGAAAATAATTGATGCCAACCAGGATTTGAGTATTCAGGTTCATCCGGATAATGCCTATGCCAGAGAACACGAGAATGGAGCGTTAGGAAAAACGGAATGCTGGTATGTTCTGGACTGTGAGGAGAATGCCACCATTATAATCGGACACAACGCGAAGACCCGGGAAGAGATGGTGGAGATGATAGAGGAAAAACGCTGGAAAGATTTTTTACGGGAAATTCCAATTCACAAAGGTGATTTTTTCCAGATTGAGCCGGGAACTCTGCATGCAATTAAAGGTGGAACCTTGATTTTAGAAACGCAGCAGAACAGTGATGTGACTTACCGGGTATATGACTATGATCGGTTGAGTAATGGAAAACCTCGGGAACTGCATTTGCAGAAGAGTATGGATGTGATTACGGTACCGTACCAGGAGCCGGAAAAGAGTACTGGAATTTACGGTATAACCGAAAATACCAATTTAAAAGAACTGGTGTCTTGTCCTTTTTATACTGTATGGATGCTGGATGTGACGGATTGCGAAAAACTTCTTCAGGATCAGCACTTTATGCTGGCGTCTGTAGTGGAAGGAGAGGGAACGGTAGAGGGCATCCCGATTTCGAAAGGCTCTCATTTTATTTTGCCAAAGGGAATAGACGAGGTTGTTTTTCATGGTACGATGAAATTGATTCTTTCCGCTGTCTCATAGGACAGCGGAAGTTTTCCATTTTGGAATAATGCAGATGAGGAGAAGTAGTATATGAATAAGATTGTTTATATGTGCTTTACAACAGATATTATACATAGTGCCCATGTAAATATTATTGAACGGGCAGCCGCCCTCGGGGATGTAGTGATTGGGGTGCTGTCGGATGAGGCGGTAGCCGGTTACAAACATTTTCCGTTGATGTCCTACAAAGACCGTTTTAATATTTTTTCCCATTTACAACATGTAAGTCGTGTAGTGGAACAGAAAACGGTCAGTTATGCACAGAATATAAGAGAACTGAAACCAGACTATGTTGTGCATGGTGATGAATGGAAAAATAACTATGAGCGTCCGGTGCGGGAGGAGGTTCTTGCCCTCCTTCAGGAATACGGAGGGGAACTGGTAGAATTCCCGTATGACAGCAGCCAGGAGTATACCCGGCTGGAAAAAGCAGTGCGGGCTCAACTTGCCATACCTGACCGGCGACGGGGAAGGCTGCGGGAATTGTTGGAACTGAAGCCTTTAATTACGGCGATGGAGGCGCATAGCGGAATTACTGGTTTGTTGGTAGAGGAGACGAAGGTAATTACCGGAGGGACTGCCCGGCAGTTCGATGCCATGTGGATTTCCAGTCTTTGCGATTCGGTGGCAAAGGGAAAACCGGACATTGAAGTAGTGGATTTTTCTTCCCGGCTACGTACTGTGGATGACATTATGGAGGTAACGACCAAACCGATTATTATGGATGGAGATACGGGAGGTCTGACAGAACATTTTGTGTATACTGTGAAAACACTGGAACGGATTGGTGTCTCAGCGGTCATTATTGAAGACAAAGTCGGCTTAAAAAAGAATTCTCTCTTTGGAACCGAAGTCCGGCAGACCCAGGATTCGATAGAGCACTTCTGTGACAAAATCCGGGCGGGAAAACGGGCTCAAAAAACAAAAGAGTTTATGATTATTGCAAGAATAGAGAGTTTGATTCTGGAAATGGGCATGGAGGATGCATTGCAGCGGGCATTTGCCTATGTCAAGGCAGGCGCGGATGGTATTATGATTCATTCCCGGCAAAAAAAACCAGATGAAATCTTTACTTTTGTAGAAGAATTTCGTAAAATAGATAAATCTACGGTGCTTGTGGTGGTACCTACCACCTATGCTGTAGTGACGGAAACCGAACTTATGGAGCGGGGCGTAAATATTGTCATTTATGCAAACCATTTGACCAGGAGCGGTTTCCCTGCCATGAAGCGTACGGCAGAACTCATTTTGCAAAATAAGCGGGCATTGGAAGCAGATTCCCTGTGTATGCCGATTCAGGATATTATTACACTCATACCGGAGGATTAAAATTATGAAGAAGAGTAAGGGAACGGTTTTTTTAACCTTTCTGCCAGCGCTTATTATGATGGCGGTAATCTTTTATTTTTCCTCTTGTCCGGCGGTAGAATCGACGCAAACCAGTTCCCGGGTAATTGATTTTTTAATTGATGGCTGGGAATTTATTTCTGGTTCCCAATTGTCTCCAGAGCAGACGGCGCATCTTACGGAAGCGTTGGTTGTTCCGGTGCGTAAAGGGGCACACATGTTGGAATATGCTCTGCTGTCATGGTGCTTTTTTCTTGGGATTTATAATCTGGTCCGCTGGTACCCCTATATTCCGGCATTTATATGTACTTTTTTCTATGCGGGAACCGATGAATTTCATCAACTCTATGTCCAGGGGCGGGCAGGTAGGGTAACCGACGTTTTGATTGACAGTGCAGGGGCACTGATTGCTTTGACAGTATTACATTTTATTTTAAGGAGATGGAAACATGGAGGAACAGAACACAAAGAATCTGGAGAAGGCTGAGGAAGTTCAGGAAACGCAGGAAGTTTCGGAAGAAAATACAATCTCCCAGGAGGAGTATGAAAGCCAGCTTTTAAAAAAGCGGCGCAGACGTACGATTTTTGGGACAATTCGCTTTATTGCGTTGTTGGCTGTGGTATGGGTAGTTATTTACGTTGTGACCCATTTTTTCTATGGCTTTATTGTTGTAGATGGAGATTCCATGAATGATACCATGTTTGATGGACAGGTGGGCATTATTCAGAAATACAACCGGGAACAGGCATTAGAGCGGGGAGACATTGTTGTCTTTTATTCCGATGATTTGAGCGAATACCTGATTAAACGCTGCGTTGCGTTGGGCGGCGACACCCTTTCCATGAGCGATGGAGTGCTTACCGTGAATGGTGAAGTCGTGGATGAGAGTTACATAAAAGAGCCGATGATGGAAAATATGGATTTCGATGAGATTACTCTTGGAGACGATGAGATATTTGCTATGGGGGATAATCGGAACAATAGTTGTGATTGTCGGGATTTGGGACCGGTCAATCTGGAAGATTTTACAGGAAAACTGGTCATCAATCTGGGAAATTATGGAATTACGAAAAAACGGGTTATTTATGGTTTCTTTTTCCTGTTTGCGCTGCTTTTAATTGTGGGATTTCTGGAAGACATGCGGGACCGGAAAAAACTGGAGACGATTCCGGAGGAGTTCCGTGATTTTGAAATTGAAATTGACACCAGTACCTGTACCGGGGAAATGACGATTGGATTCCGCAATCCTGCGACCCGGAAACTGGAACTGATGGAACTGGTGCACAACAACGAAGAAATCAAGGAATATTGCAGAAAATATGCCCATGATTACCGGGATTTATTGAAAAAATAAGAAAAAAAACATTGAAACTTAGATTTCTCGAAATTTTACTTGAATTTTCTATAAAAAGTGAGTATTATATAGTTATGTAAAACTTGCAATTATGCCAATGATTGTGAGAGTTTTCACGTAAAAATACTGACAAGCTCTAAAAATGCGGTTTTGACAGAGGTATTCAGTGGAATTGCATTTCGCGTGTCAGATATTTCAAATTATAATCTAGGAGGAATTTTAAAATGGCAGTAAAAGTAGCAATTAACGGTTTTGGACGTATTGGTCGTCTTGCATTCAGACAGATGTTCGGTGCAGAAGGTTATGAGGTAGTAGCAATCAACGATTTGACATCTCCTAAGATGTTGGCTCATCTGTTAAAGTATGATTCTTCTCAGGGTAAGTACGAGAAGGCTGATACTGTAACAGCTGGAGAGGACTCCATCACAGTAGACGGCAAAGAGATTAAGATTTACGCATTCCCGGATGCTAACAACTGTCCTTGGGGCGAGTTGAATGTTGACGTTGTTCTGGAGTGTTCTGGTTTCTACACAAGCAAGGAGAAGGCTCAGGCACACATCAACGCTGGTGCTCGTAAGGTAGTTATTTCCGCTCCTGCTGGTAATGATCTTCCTACCATTGTTTACAACACGAACCATGAGACTCTGAAGGCAGAGGATACCATTATTTCTGCAGCTTCTTGTACCACTAACTGCTTGGCTCCTATGGCTGACGCGCTGAACAAGTATGCAGCAATCCAGTCTGGTATTATGGTAACCATTCACGCTTACACTGGTGACCAGATGACTCTGGACGGACCTCAGAGAAAGGGTGACTTAAGAAGATCCCGTGCTGCAGCTGTAAACATCGTTCCGAATTCCACTGGTGCTGCTAAGGCAATCGGTCTGGTTATTCCGGAATTGAATGGTA
>JAQXNR010000174.1 GCA_029098105.1 Lachnospiraceae bacterium | reverse complement strand
AGAGGTATCACCCAGTTGTAACTGTAATGACTGGTCATATCTCTGGTTCGGGTTAGGTGTAATCTCACCGCCCAGCCATTCATCATTTTCATCCACTGCCATATCTAACCAGCCAGCCATCAACATATTGCTGGCATCTGCAATCTCAAGGTAAGTCGTGAATTTGTCTGTTCTCTTTTCTCCGGTATCCTCCTGCCAGGTTTCTTCAATGCAAAACTGCAATCCCTGCCATTGATATTTCTCTGTTCGCTCAGCGTTAAAAACAGTATCGTTTTTCAAAGTAACCGGGTAAACCACATAGGTATTTTTATCAGTACCAGTTACCTCGGTGGTCTCTCCTATCGTCACATATTTTGACACATCTACCCGATTACGGACTTCCTCGTTACGCTCCTCATCCCAATAACCTTCTTGCCAGTATGTATACGGGTCATTTTCTGTGGCTTCTCCGGAGGCATCATAAGGAACAACTGTATACTCATGTCCTACATCCTTGCGATGCATGACATAAAACGTATTCGTTTCTTTTTCAGCCATGTCAAAGGAACTGATTACATTCCCTTCTGCCGCCTGGGCTGCACTGTAAAATCCCGGAGAAGGCAGTTCAAACTGAACCGGAATACTGATATCGTCAACCTGTAAAGTATACGAACCAATAGAGGAAGAAGAAATCTCTACCACGTTCTCACCCAGAGGTGTAACGGCACCCACTTTGTTTTCCTCTTTGTCCAGAAGAGAAATCGCATCCGCTGAGGCTACCACTCCGTCTACCTCAAATGCCACTCTTTGACTGGGGACAGAAAAATAGAGTACCTCCTCTACATTTACATCATACCACCCAGGTTTCTCCGGCAGGGTCGCCTCCCGAGTATTATCATCCCAATCATAGTCCCATGTAATGCGGATACTCTTCTGTGCATCCTCATTTTCAATGGCTGCTACACTGCTGTAGCCCACCGGCGCTACCGTTGTCAACAGCAACGCCATTGCCAACAGCCAACTTAACACACGTTTTTTTCTCATTCATTATCCTCCTTATAATTATCTTAAAATCCATTAGTTACATATTGGAATTTTAACATATCCTTCCTCTTTTAGGGTTAGCACGTCTGCCCACTTTTTGCCAATATTCCTAATTTTTATTGAAAAAATTGTCTGTAATTGCCAAATTTTATCACCAAAACGGGCAAGATTGCACACCAAAAAGGGTTCTCAATATGTTATATTATTGATATGTAACAGTGGGGGAACTGGCAACTATATACTGGTGTGACTTAGAAACAGGGTGGTATATATGAGGACAATGGACAACTGGATAGAAATCTACGAGAATCTAAGCATAGAAGAATTTAAGAAAGAGAATTGTTATGACACCACGCCTATTAGTGAATACTTGAATGACCTTCTGAAATGCCATAATCTCCAACCAAAAGATGTGATATTGAAGTTTAATATGGATCGTTCCTATGCCTACCAACTACTTAAGGGACGGCGCAATCCACCCCGGAACTTTCTGCTCCGTATTGCTCTGTTGTGCCATCTTAATCTGGAAGAAACCCAGACTCTTCTTACTATCGGTCGGCGTCCACTTATCTATCCCAGCAATCCTTTTGATGCAGCTGTACTCTACGGTATTGTGCACCAATTGAACGAAGAACAAGTGAATCTATTATTACATGACATTGGGGAAGACTGTTTCAGTTGAAACAGTCTCCCCCGTTTTTTATTTCGTATACTGTTCAATTAACCATTGTCCCATGGAACTTACATCAGAAGTCTTATAACCGCCGGTTCTCCTGCAACTGGATTTCAGCAAAGATGCGGATTCCGACTTATTGGACAAACTCCATGCACAATACCCTACCCCATACTGATCCAACAAAGACAGCCATGCTTTGGCAGAATCAAAATTGTATGCACCATCACCACTGGCCTCGCAGGCGGAAAATTCCGTACATATAACGGGCAGACCTTTTTTCAGTGCCGTCTCACACTTGTCCCGGTAAGACTGCTGATGCGTTGCCGCATAAAAATGCACTGCATACATAATATTCTTATATCCGGTAATCGGGGATTTCGCTGCCACATCCACATCCTGGGACCAGTTCGGCGTACCCACAATTACAATCGCCTTTTTACTGTTTTTCCGAATAACAGGTATAATCGATTTGGCATAGGATTTAATTGTTCCCCAACTCGTTCCACCATTAGGTTCATTACAGATTTCATATAGTACATTTCCATAATTCTTATATTTCTTTGACACTGTTTTAAAAAACTGTTTTGCCTGTTTTTGGTACTTTTTCGGTGTCTGGTCATTTAACACATGCCAGTCCAGAATCACATACATTCCCAGCTTTTTAGTCTGTTTCACGGCTGTATCAATCGTTTTTAACAACTTCTTTCGTTCTGCATCGCTAGTGACACAATAACCATTGTAATCCTGCGTGTACATGGCAACTCGAATACAGTTCACGCCCCATTCATCCCGCAGATTGGCAAAAGACGTGCCGTTCACATAGGGGTACCCCACATCCCAGTTAATTCCATGGGTTGACACCCCTTTTAACTGGACGGTTTCTCCGTTCTTTCCTACCAGTTTTGTCCCCTGAACTTTCAGTCTTCCATGAATGCCATAAGGTGTGTCCGCATAAGACACACTCTTTGTCTTACCTGTCAGTTTCACCTTGGCAGCCACCGGCTGTCCCAGCAGGGAAAACAGAACAACAACCGCCATCGCACTGGCAAAGCATCGGCGAAACCATCGATTTTTCCACCATTCATTTCTCATATTGACATAACTCCT
>JAQXNR010000173.1 GCA_029098105.1 Lachnospiraceae bacterium | reverse complement strand
AAAGGGGTATGTGTCCGGACTAAAAGGGGAAGAGATTCCAATCAATGCAAGGATTATAGGAATTGCAGATGCATTTGATGCAATGACGGCAAATCGTGTATATCGTAAAAAATTGGATTTTCAGGTTGTTTTAGAGGAGTTGAGAAAAGGTCGTGGCACCCAGTTTGATCCGAAGTGTGTTGATATCTTGTTGAGATTGATTCAGGAAGGAAAAATCAATGTGGAGGAGATCTATCATGAAGCAGAAAATAAGTAAGGAGTACTGTGTGAGAGAAAAATATGTTATAACCATTGTAAGTGCAGCCCTGGTCATTGCGATATTTGCCATTTGTCATTTGTTTGTTCTGGATAAACGGGCAGATGAAAAAGCGATAAAGGTGGGGTTTGTGTATATTGGTGATGAAAGTAATCCTTACACATATAATTTTATTCGTTCCCAGAAGGCTTTGGAATCCAAATTGGGAGAAAATGTAGAGATACTTGTCAAGGAGAACGTGGCAGAGGGAACGGAGGAAACGCCCATCCGGGAACTACTCAAAGAAGGCTGTTCTATTATTTTTAGCACAAGTTATGGCTATGGAGAGACTGTAAAGAAGATTGCTGCCGAGTATCCGGATGTTCAATTCTGTCAGGCGACAGGGGCGAATGCGAATGAGGAACCGGTGCAGAAGAACTACCATACTTTTATGGGACATATTTACCAGGGGCGTTATGTCTCTGGTGTGGTTGCTGGAATGAAAATTCAGGAGATGATACAAGAAGGAGTCATTTCGAAAGAAGAAGCGCAGGTTGGCTATGTGGCAGCCTTCCCTTATGCGGAGGTAATATCGGGTTATACTGCATTTATTTTAGGTGTGAGATCGGTGGTTCCCTCAGCGAAAATGATTGTAAAGTACACGAATACATGGAGTGATTACCGCATTGAAAAAATTGTGGCGGAGGAATTGATTGAGAAAAAGTGCGTGGTTATTTCCCAACACTCAGATACTATTGGACCAGCAGTTGCCTGCGAGGAGTCCAAGACTGAAACCAAAGTTTACCATGTTGGTTACAATCAAAGTATGCTTGAAGTGGCGCCCACGACTTCTCTTGTCAGTACGAGAATTAATTGGACTCCATATATTGTTTCTGCGGTCAATGCGGTTCTGGATGGAGATACCATTGAGGATCGGGTGCAGGGAACGGTAAACGGCAATGATGTTGGGGCTGGATTTGCAGAAAACTGGGTTCAGGTTCTGGAACTGAATGTAACAGCTGTAGCAGAGGGAACAGAAGAAAAAGTGGAGCAGGTAAAAAAACAGTTTAAAGATGATAACTTTGTTGTGTTTAAAGGAGATTATATGGGGGTTGACCCCTTTGATGAAACGGATACTTATAATTTGAATCAGGGGTATAAGGAAAATGAAAAAATGTCTGCCCCTACTTTCCATTATGTGTTAAACAATATTATAGAAGTGTTGCCGGAATAATTGTAGCAATCATAGCACATGACAAAAAAACTTGTCAAAACCTATTGACAAGTATTCTTGTCATGTGCTATAACTTTATTGTGAAATGACAAGTAAAGTTGTCAATGTGACGATAATAGTGAGTCCCCCTCCGGTGCATAGCACCTACGGCGGACGGAAATAGATTTTATTCAGAAAAATGAGGATTATAACAATGCCATTGAATAATCGTTTAAAAGAATATCGGGCAAGGCTTGGTGTCAATCAGCAGGAGATGGGAAAACTGGTGAACACATCCCGGCAGACAATCAGCCAGATTGAGCGGGGAGATTATTCGCCGTCAGTCACACTGGCATTGAAACTGGCAAAGGCGTGTGACTGCAGGGTAGAAGATATTTTTGAATATAGAGAGGATGAAAAGGATGAAGAATAAAAAAGAAAATGAAAAGAAAATTTATATTATATTTATTACAGTTATGGTTGTATTATATGGAGCGGGATATTTTTTGGGAAGACTGGTGGCAAAAGGAGAAAAAAGTGGCAGTCTGGATACTATACTTACATTTTTAAAAAACAATCTGATTGAAATTGTTCCTCCTTTGTTTATATTACTGGCGGTTGTTTCTGTGATTATACTAATGGTGTTCTATGTGTCCTGCCAAAAAAAGTACAAAAAATTACAGGACAACAGGGAAGATGATGACTTATGGGATGCTCTTGAGGAGAAATTGAATCAGCCTATGATTTTAGCCAACGCAATGCAGATTGTCAACCTGTTCTTTTTCGGCTGTATTATTTGCATCGCAGAATTTCATTCCTACGGTAAAAATGGTGGTTATGAGGCAATTGTATTGGCCGTTGATGTCATTCTTGTGTTCCTCACTCTGGTACTTAATCTGGTAGTTTCCAGAGGGATTGTTGAGATAGAGAAAAGTTTGAATCCGGAAAAACGGGGAAATGTGTTTGATTTTAGATTTAATGAAGTGTGGCTCGAAAGTTGTGATGAGGCACAGAAATTGATTACATATAAAGCAGGGTATGCAGCTTTTAAAAACACAAATATAACATGTATGGTGTTATGGATTTTGGCATTTATTGGAATGTTTATTTTCAAGAGTGGAATCTACCCGCTGCTCAGTGTGTGTCTTATATGGCTGGTAAACAGTCTAAGTTATATGGTTAGAGCGGCCAGACTGGAGAAAGGATAGTCCCCCTCCGGTGCATAGCACCTACGGCGGACGGAAATGGAGAGTCCCCCTCCGGTGCATAGCACCTACGGCGGACGGAAATGGAGAGTCCCCCTCCGGTGTATAGCACCTACGGCGGACGGAAATGCTAACTGACCTGTCATGAGTATTTCTTGCATTTTATACCTGCTTATAGTAAACTATAATAGTCAAATCGTTCCGGGAATATGTATACTGAATTACCTTATGTGTTGTCTTATAGGT
>JAQXNR010000172.1 GCA_029098105.1 Lachnospiraceae bacterium | reverse complement strand
ACTGCATATGGGGAATTGGGCGTTCTATGAATGATCCACAAAGAATGAATCTGGAACAATGGAAAGGTCAGAATTTGCTTGGATACACACTGATGATGGTGCGTGATAAAGTGTAATCATTACTATTTCTCGGAATATTGCCGAGTGCAACGCGGCATTTTCAACAAATTATATGACAGAACAAGATATTGCAGAAGGGAAAATAAGCAATTAATGCAGATATTTGTAGATGCCGATGCGTGCCCGGTTGTTCGCATCGTAGAGAGAATTGCAAAAGAATATAAGATTCCGGTAACGCTGCTATGCGATACGAATCATGTATTAACCTCCGATTACAGTAAAGTGATTGTGGTAGGTGCAGGGGCAGACTCTGTGGATTTTAAACTCATCAGTTTACTAAAGAAAGGGGAAGGGGACATTGTCGTAACGCAGGACTACGGTGTTGCGGCTATGGCACTTGGCAAGGAAGCATTTGCCATTCACCAGTCGGGTAAATGGTATACGAACGAGAACATAGATCAGATGTTGATGGAACGGCATCTGGCTAAGAAAGCCAGAAGAAGCAACTCTAAGAATCATCTAAAAGGACCGAGAAAGAGAACAGAGGAAGATGACCAGCGATTTGCAGATAGTTTTGAGAAGATGATTCAGACCGCGGTACGCTGTTACCATATTCAGAAGAATTAAAATTATTGTGAATCAGAAGTAAGAAAGGATGCATATTATGAAAAGAACAAGAAAAGTAAAAAAGGCAGTTACCATTCTGCTTTGCACGCTGCTGGTGGCAACCGGTATCTTTTTTCCCGAAAACAGAGTAAATGCGGGAAGTGCTGTCGACGAGCAGATTCAGGGGAAAGTATATAAGATTACTCCGAATTCCAGACCGGTCAAAGGTTCTGCCATCAATCAGTTCACCACAATCAACAAAAACACACTTAATTATTATACAATCCGGTCTTACATGGAAAAATTTGAAAAAGACAAAAAAGGCACCCTTGTCCTAAAAAAGGGCACCTATAATATTACGAACACAATCTTTGTACCGTCTAATGTGACGATTATTTTGGAGGATGGGGTTGTCATTAACAAAAGTATGAATACGGGAACGGGCAAATTCCCGGCGGCAACTTCCATGTTCCAGTTGATTCGCCCCTCAAAGGCAGCGAAAACAAGAGTATATGGTGGTCACAATGGGGAAAAGAACATTCATTTTGTCGGTAAAGGCTCCGCCTGCATCGATTTGAAATATGTAAAAACATCCATTGGGATTATTATGGGACATAACCAGAATGTAACCATTGAGGGCATTTCCTTTAAAAATATGAATGACGGGCACTTCATCGAAATGGATGCGAGCAAAAACGTGAAGGTTTCAAATTGTAATTTTGCAAATGCGAAAAAAGGTTCTGACTATGTAAAAGAGGCAATTAACATTGATACGCCAGACAAAGAGACGAAAGGATTCTCGCTGCCATGGTCCAAATTTGACAAGACGCCGAATGAAAATGTCACGATTTCTTCTTCCACCTTTACCAATATGGGACGGGCGATTGGGACCCATAAATACAGTGCAAAAGGCAGTCAACAGCAGTACCATACGAATATTGTCATTAAGAATAACCGGATAACGAATATGAAGAAGGATGCTCCCATCCGTATGATGAACTGGAAAAATGCAGTGGTCAGCGAGAATCAGATTATTAAGGTGAAAGAAACCAACAAATCCGACACCAGGGGAATTCTTGCCAGCGGTTGTATCAATCCGAACATTTCCAATAACTATTTTGAACAGGTAGGGCGCGCGATCCAGTTTATTGCATGGAAAAATACAGGAGATGGCAGCGGGTATCCGGTTACCAAAAACAAATTGTCTTCTGCGAATAAGAAATCATTAGCAACAAATCGTGGAAAAAAATTAGGATTAAAAGAGTATTATGTGCGTATCTGCCCGAAGTACAATTACTTTTTAAATCCTGAAACCGTTGTTATCATCAAAGAAGAATAACCAGACTATTAGCAGTAATGGAATAAGAACTTCAACGTCGGAGGAAAACGAGAAACTGTTTATACATAATGAGAGAAGAATAGAGTCGGCAGGATTTAAAATCGCTGCTTTAATGATTTTATTCCGTAATTGAGTGCAAGCCACAGACATAGTATGGTTGCCATCTGAGCGCGATAGGTAAAGAAATAATGCAAATAGGAGTGATTTCCCAATACCAAAAATCGGATATAAGGGATAGAGGCAATCACAAACATGAGATTGGAAAAATAACAGGAGTTCTTGGATGTAGGTGACCTCTGTGGTCTCTCCACCAATCCGGTATTCTGCTTGGGAAATGAAAAGAGCAAAGCAAAGTCTCTTCGACCTTTTTGAAACTTCAGTATGACAAAAATGGAGACTGTCATCATAATAAGAAAATTCCATACATATTCAAGGCTCATGGGTACATACCAAATGGAAATGGCTATGGAGGAGATTACCAATTCATTGTAGGAATAGGCAATTCCCATTAGAATAGAATCTGCATAACGGTCAATGATAGAGGAACGGTCCTGCTTGTTTGCCTGGTAGAATACAGGTTTGGATGTAAGGTATGTTGCAGATTCATGGACATGCTTCTGAATGGATGCTTGCGGTATTACTGCAACGGCAGTGAGAAGTACCAATTCGCTAAAAATAATAATGACAAATACGGCGATATATTTTATAATTTTATGTAGAAAACGCTTCATTTTATTCACCCACTTTTTAAGATGGGATTAGTGTAACATATTACAAATTTTACCTCAAGTAGGAAAGAAGACAAATATAAGGTGGGTAAGGGAAAGGAGATAGATATGAGAAAAAGGATAAAGGGGCTAATTGCAATTATTGTAGCATTCCTTATTGTGTATCAGTGGTTTCCGTATAGTGTGACCCACGCGGTTGATATTTGGCCGGGAAATACGGTAACGGTTACTGAAGATGAAAGCGACACCGATTACACAATCTATGGAAGCGGTGGTGAGTTAAACATAAAATCAGGGGGAGCGATTCAGTCTGTCGAAGTACATGCCAATACGGATAGTCTAAATGAGTCAAAAATTACAGTGGAAGAAGGCGGAACGATTCAGGGCACTGCAACACTTTATGAAGGTGCGATAATGGAGACTGCCGGAAATGTTGCTTTGCTTGATTCTAAGGGCGACTTAACGATAACGGGAGGGGAGATAGGGACACTGAACGTTACAGCAGGTAGTATTACTGTAGATGGTTCGGTTTCTGTGGCAAATGCGGTAATCAATGTGCCACTTACGGGTTCTGGAAGTATGTCTGTTACAGGAAACTTAGAATATGGTTCGGATACGGTTGGGACAGTTCCAATAAATGTACAAAAGACGACAACAATCAGCAGTTCATCGGTGGATTTGCCGGTTT
>JAQXNR010000171.1 GCA_029098105.1 Lachnospiraceae bacterium | reverse complement strand
GATATTATTTTGTTGCCAGAGATTCCGTATGACATTAAGAAAGTTTGTGATGCTTTGGATCGTCGGACCGCTCAGGGTAAGGGATTCTCTATTCTGGCAGTGGCAGAGGGAGCAATTTCTAAGGAGGATGCAGAGCTGCCTAAGAAAAAGAGAAAAGAGAAGATTGCAAATCGTGCATACCCTTCTGTTTCCTATGAAATCGCAGACCAGATTCGGGAGTACTGTGGCAAGGAAGTACGTGTAACCGTTCCGGGACATACCCAGCGTGGTGGAAGTCCGGTTCCCTATGACCGTGTACTTTCCAGCCGGTTTGGTGCAAAGGCAGCAGAACTTATTAAAAACGAGGATTATGGTAAACTGGTTGTATTAAAAGATACAGAAGTTACTGCAATTCCTCTGAGTGAGAGTGCAGGTAAGTTAAAATATGTTTCACCGGAAGACAGTATTGTGAAGGATGCAAGACTTTTGGGTATTTCCTTCGGTGATTGATGGTAGAGTGAGAGTACATTAAATACTATTACAGAACGAAAAAAAGCAGCACATGAACTTAATTGTGTGCTGCTTTTTTTGTACCTTTTAACCGTATAAATTTAATATAAACAGGGCGTATTTGCAATAAATTTAAGGAAGTTTTCGTTATTATTAGAACAAGAAAGAGATGCGGTAGTTTTTGCCGGACTTCCGGACATCTATGAATCAGAGGGTTTTCCGGGAGATGGGAAACGGGTATTTTACAAGGAGGGAATTTTTGTAGGATACCGCTATTACGATACGAAGCAGATGGAAGTTCTCTTTCCTTTTGGATATGGACTGAGTTACACGCAGTTTACGCTTTCCCATCTTCATATCGTGAAGCAGAATCAGCCTTATTTGTATGAGGTTTCACTGGAAATAAAAAATACAGGAAACTGTTTTGGAAAAGAGGTAGTGCAACTCTATGTGGGAGACCGGACTGGCAGCGCGAGCCGTCCGATAAAAGAATTAAAAGGATTTCAAAAGGTGGCATTGCAGCCCGGTGAGACAAAGCAGGTGATATTCCAACTGGATGAGCGCTCCTTTGCCTGGTATAACGAAGGAATGAAAGATTGGTATGCAGCCAGTGGCGAGTATGAGATTATGGTGGGAACCTCCAGCCGGGACATGAGACTGAAGGATACTATAATGTTGGAAAGTGAGAAGGAGGCGCCTCTTTTTGTGGAGGAAAACACAGTAGTAGAATAATTATTGAACCACAGCAAAACTCATGATTTTATGATGGAGTTTCTTTTGGAAAAGATGGCCTTTTCTTCCATGGCATATGAAGAAAAAAGAATGATTGAAAACTTCCCTATTCGCTCTCTGAAAAGTTTCACCGATTTTGACATGGAGGCGATGAATGCATTCATCGAAAAAGCCAATACTCTGTTGAGAGACTGATACCCAATATGCTTCCACCCCTTGCAAAAAAGTCAGTTCATAGTATAATGATAGACAGGTTGACCATGCTAAAAGGCATGGGTAAAGTAGAAAGGAAGCGTAGAAATATGACAAAGGTAGATATTGTTTCAGGATTTTTAGGAGCAGGAAAGACCACACTGATTAAAAAACTAATTCAGGATGGCTGGAACGGTGAGAAACTGGTTCTGATTGAAAATGAGTTTGGAGAGATTGGTATCGATGGAGGTTTCCTGAAAGAAGCGGGACTTCAGGTAACGGAAATGAACTCAGGATGTATTTGCTGTTCTTTGGTAGGTGATTTTGGAACTGCGTTGAAGGAAGTAGTAACCACCTACTCGCCGGATCGTATTATTATTGAACCTTCTGGAGTAGGAAAATTGTCAGACGTCATTAAGGCGGTTCAGGGCGTAGCTGAGGAGGCGCAGATTGAAGTCAATAATTTTGTTGCAGTAGTGGATGCAGGAAAATGTAAAATGTACATGAAGAATTTTGGAGAGTTCTTTAACAATCAGATTGAGCATGCAAAAACTATTATATTAAGCCGTACCCAGAATGTGAAACAGGACAAAATGGAGGCTGTTGTGGCAATGATTAAGGAGCATAACGACAAGGCAGTTATTGTGACCACTCCATGGGATGAAATCAGTGGAAGTAAGATTCTTGCCGCTATGGAAGAAAAGAGCAGTTTGGCAGAGGAATTGTTAAAGCAGGCAGAGATATGTCCGGAGTGCGGACATCACCATGAGCCGGGAGAGCATTGTGACCACGAGCATCACCACCATGACCACGATGATCACGAGCATCATCATCATGACCATGAGGACCACGAGCATCACCACCACGATCACGATGATCACGAGCATCACCATCATGACCATGAGGACCATGACCACCACCATGAGCATCACCACGATGGGGAATGTTGCTGCGGACATGACCACGACCATGAAGGTCATCATCATGCGGATGATGTGTTTACCAGTTGGGGGAAGGAAACACCGCATAAATACAGTGACGGGGATATAGAGGGAATTCTGGACAAGTTGGCAAATTCCCAGGACTATGGAATGATTTTACGGGCAAAAGGAATCGTTCCCAGTGTGGATGGAGAATGGATTCACTTTGATTTGACACCCGGAGAGTACGAAGTACGCCATGGGGCAGCAGATGTAACAGGAAGGCTTTGTGTCATTGGTACGCAGTTGGATGAAGGAAAACTGGAGCAGTTGTTTCAGTTGTAATACATGAAGTAAAAAGAGCCCCAGGGTGGACAGAAAGGAAGCAGGACATGGCACAACAACAGGAAATACCAGTGTATTTATTCCGCGGTTTTCTGGAAAGCGGGAAAACTACATTTATTATGAATACATTGCAGGACCCCTACTTTTATAACGGCGAGCGAACGCTTCTGATTGCCTGTGAGGAAGGGGAGGAAGAATACGACCCTGCCATACTGGCAAAGCACAATACTGTGTTGGTGACAGTGGAGGAACAGGAAGAGTTGAGCGGAGCCTTTTTGGAGGAATGCAATCGCAAATACAAACCGGACCGGGTGATGATTGAGTATAATGGAACATGGATTCTGGGGGATACGCTGATGATTGTGGCACCGGACGACTGGATTTTTGTACAGACGATTTGTACGATTGATGCCAGTACCTACCAGAGTTATATGAGCAACATGGGTTCCATTATGATTGAGCAGTACCGGGATGCAGACATGGTGCTGTTTAACCGCTGTAATGAAACGACAAAAAAAAGTTTTATGCGTAGTAATGTGAAGGCAATCAACCGCCGGGCACAGGTGCTTTACGAAGCAGCAGAGGGCAGTGAGTTTGATGAGACAGAGGATGATTTGCCCTTTGATGTGAATGCCAATGTGATTGACATTGGAGACGATGATTACGGTCTTTGGTATATGGATGCTCTGGACAATCCGGAAAAATATAAGGGCAAGACGGTACATTTTAAGGCTATGGTATATAAGGGACCAAGATTCCCGAAAGACACGATTGTTCCCGGGCGGCATGCCATGACTTGTTGCGCCGATGACATTGCTTTCGTCGGTTTTATGTGCAAAGGGGAAGCGTGCAAAAACTATAAAAAACGGGATTGGGTGTATGTAACTGCCCAAGTCAAAGTGGAGTTTATTCCGGCTTACCGGGAGAAAGGACCGATGCTCTATGCACAGAAAATAGAGCCGGCACAGCCACCGGAAGAACAGTTGGTATATTTTAATTAGACGGGAGAAAACAATATGGAATATGGTGTGCTGATACTTGCGCGCCAAGAATGAGAGACAAATGGACGAGTGAGAACAAAACACTGGGGCAGTGTTCCATTACTGCCTTTCTTGCTCAGGATATTTTTGGTGGCAAGGTATGAGGAGGGAATTTATGCATAAGAAAAGCATAAGCCAGAAAAATACATTATTTATTATAGGATTGATGTTTTTTCTGATTGGTATGGCCTTTGTTGTGGCAGGGTTATTAACATGGAGAGCAAATGTGGAATTTTTTGAAACCGCATTGCCAACTGACGCAACTATTGTGGATATTCAAACCTACCGGGATTCAGATGATGATGTGTCGCATAGTGTGTTTGTTGACTACACAGTAGATGGAGTGGAATACGAGTATAGGGAATTGGGAATGTATTCATCCAGTATGTATATTGGAAAGACAGTGGAAATCTATTATGACCCACAGGATCCGGGAGATATAAAAAGCAAAACGGGGTCCACTCTTATAGCAGTCATTTTTGTTGCTATAGGGGGTATATTTGCGGTTATTGGCGGAGTAATACTAGGTGTACAGATAAAAGCAAAAAGAAAAACAAAATTAAAAGATACCGGAACCTGCATCCGACTTCCGATTACGCAAATCGTAACTACCAATACGAGTGTAAACGGGGTAACGGGACATGTTGTAATCTGTGATAACCCAGATGCTTCCGGTGGAACATTAAATACATACCGTAGCAATCCTTGTTACGAATGGCTTACTGATTATTTGAATCCGGGAGATATCGTGGCCATCTATTATGACCCGGCAAATCCCAATTACTATTATGTAGACATAGATGATGTGCAGAAAGTACCGGATTGGCCGGATAGTTCGGTTGAATCTTAGTGTTAAACGGAGAATTGTAACATATGTTGCAGTTCTCTTTTTATAATGCTGAGAGAGGGGGACAGTAGTTTATGGAATGAAAGAGGACACAAATGTAAAAATAAAATTATTTCAAATGAGGAATACACAG
>JAQXNR010000170.1 GCA_029098105.1 Lachnospiraceae bacterium | reverse complement strand
AAAAAAGAGGCACGAGCCGTCGCTCATGCCTCTTCGCATTTCTTTATAGAGATTAAAACATATAATATTTGTTTTGACAAGGTCAAATTTTTAGGTTATACCGATTTATTTTTTACGCTTGTGCAAAAAACCGTTCTATAGCATAGATTTAATACAAAATACAATTTGTTTTCTCAAATAATCTACAACATAAAATCCGCAAATATTGGATTACTCACCAGAATTCCCGCCTTTGTCAAGGAAATATAGTGCTCTTTCTGCTCGATTCTTTCTGACAGCAATCCCTGTTCCTTGTATTTTTTTATAACCGGTCCATAAACCTGTTCCATTTCTCTGCCAAACCTTCGTTGAAATTCTTCTCGGCTAACCCCATGCATCATGCGAAGCCCGAGAAACATAAATTCCTCCATTCGGTCTGTTACCGTTAATTCCTCTGTTTCCTTCCAATAACTCTGTGCCCGTTCGAACCGTTCCCGGCTTCCCATTCCTGGCTCCCTCCACAATCCCATATAAGTATGAAAATCGCTTTCATTTTGAAACCGGGTATAGCGTCCTTCCTTCCAATCTGCCAAATAAGAGGACGCCCCCAGTCCAATTCCCAAATAACTGACACCAGTCCAATAGGAAGAATTGTGCCGGCTCTCCCTTCCAGGCAGGCTGTAATTGGAAATTTCATACCGATGGTATCCCGCTTTCGAAAGCCGCTGCAACGTACGCTCATACATCTCTACCGCCTGCTCCTCCCGGGGCAGCATATCCCGAATTGTCCTGTCCCTATAAAAGGGTGTTCCCTCTTCCAAAATCAGTCCATAAGAGGAAATGTGTTCCGGACACAGGGCGATGACCTCCTGTAAGTCCTTCTCATATAATTCCAGCGTTTCTCCCGGCAAAGCGCTCATCAAATCCACATTGATGTTATCAAAACCCGCCTTTTCTGCCTCTTCATACTGAATCTGAAAATCCCGAAAACTATGGATTCTTCCCAGCCTTTTCAACAATTCCTCGTTGGTGGACTGCAACCCCAGACTCAGTCGGTTACATCCCTGTTCCCGGTACTGTACAAATTTTGTATAGTCGGTAGTTCCCGGATTACATTCTATCGTAATCTCTGCATTCTCCAAAACAGAAAAACCATTTCTTATTTCTTCCATAATCTGTCCAATCAGAGCCGCATCTAACAAAGAAGGCGTACCACCCCCAAAATAGATGGTACGCACCTCATATTCTTCTGCCAACGCATTATAACTGTATAATTCACTGCACACTGCCTGCACATACTCTCTGTATTGCAACTCACTGTTTTCCCCTCTGGGAAAGGAAAGAAAATCACAATATCTGCATTTTTGCACACAAAATGGAATATGAACATAAATTCCCAGTTGTTTTTTCTGCATCTGTTCTGTTTCTCGCTTTCTTCTAATCCTCGTCCAGTTTTAACACGCTCATGAATGCTTCCTGTGGAATCTCTACATTGCCCACCTGACGCATCCGCTTTTTGCCTTCCTTCTGCTTCTCCAGCAATTTCTTTTTCCGGGTAATATCCCCGCCATAACATTTTGCCAAAACATCTTTGCGGTATGCCTTTACCGTCTCCCGTGCAATGACCTTACTTCCGATTGCCGCCTGAATCGGTATCTCAAACTGATGTCTTGGAATTTCTTCCTTCAGTTTCTCACACATTCTGCGTCCCCGCTCATAGGCAGTATCCTTGTGTACAATAAAGGAAAGGGCATCCACTTCCTCTTTGTTAATTAAAATATCCAGTTTTACCAGTTCGGAACGCTGATATCCCTTCATTTCATAGTCAAAGGAAGCATATCCCCGGGAACGGGATTTCAATGCGTCAAAGAAATCATAAATAATCTCATTCAACGGAAGTTCATACTTTATCAGCGCCCGCGTTTCTTCCATATATTCCATGCCCAGATATACGCCACGACGCTCCTGGCAAAGTTTCATAATCGCACCGACATACTCCGTCGTAACCATAATCTCTGCGGTCACAATCGGTTCCTCCATATAATCCACCTCGGAAGGGTCCGGCAGATTGGAAGGATTGGTCAATTCAACCACCTCACCATCTGTCTTATATACCTTATATATAACACCCGGTGCCGTCGTTACAATGTCCAGATTATATTCCCGCTCCAAGCGTTCCTGAATAATCTCCAAGTGCAGCAACCCCAAAAAACCACAGCGGAATCCAAATCCCAGTGCAATTGAGGTTTCCGGCTCAAATTGGAGGGAAGCATCATTCAACTGTAATTTCTCCAATGCATCCCGAAGATCCGGGTAATGGGCGCCATCCGCCGGATACATTCCACAGTATACCATCGGGTTCACCTTTTTGTATCCCGGCAAAGGTGCCTCACAGGGCCGCTGGGCATCCGTCACCGTATCGCCCACCCGGGTATCCTGTACATTTTTCAGAGAAGCCGTAATATATCCCACCATGCCTGCAGAAAGCGCTTCAC
>JAQXNR010000169.1 GCA_029098105.1 Lachnospiraceae bacterium | reverse complement strand
AACACAAGTGTTTTCTCACTGGGGCGAAACGCCCTATAGATACGTAATCCCCCAATCCTGCTAATGCAAGCATTGCAGAATTGATGGATTCCGTATCTGCTGCTGAAATTCAGCCATGCCGTTCGAAAACACAAGTGTTTTCTCACTGGGGCGAAACGCCCTATAGATACGTAATCCCCCAATCCTGCTAATGCAAGCATTGCAGAATTGATGGATTCCGTATCTGCATGGCTGAATCGAAAACCAAATTGTAAATATTCTGTTAAATGGGTGGATATTTTTAAATAAAAGTGTTATTATTGAATATGTATAATTATGCGCTTAGAAATAAGTGCAATTTTGGTATTTTGTTACATAGCAGGCAATAAAAGCGGGGTGTTATTATGGATTTACCACAGGTAAAGGATGAATTGGTCCAGTTTAACAAGATGATTTTTCTTTATAATTCAGCTATGAAGGAATTTAAACTTCGTCTGGAAATTCTTCGGGATGAGTACAAGTTTGTTCACCAGTATGACCCGGTATTCGATGTAAAATCAAGAATTAAGTCCATTGACAGTATTACTGCTAAATTGACAAAGCAGGGCAAGGCGATTACGGTAGAGAATATTGAGAATTATGTTGATGATATTGCCGGAATTCGTGTTTGCTGCCATTATTCTACGGACATATACCGTTTGGTAGACATGATTAGTGAGCAGAAGGATATTGAAGTGTTGAATAGCAAGGATTATATGAATGACCCGAAGCCGAATGGATACCGCAGTTACCACATGATATTGACAATTCCGGTACATTTGTCCGGCAGAGTAGTTTCTGTTAAGGTAGAGGTTCAGATTCGTACTACAGCTTTGAATTCCTGGGCAATTTTGGAGGATATTCTGGAGAACACTTACGATGATTACCTTCCTGAGGAATTATTGAAGGAAGTAAAGGAATGTGCAGATATGCTGCATGCGGTAGACAAGCGTATGATTCGCATTCAGGATGAGATTTCACAGTACAAGAAAGAGCGACAATAATAAGGAGATTCTTATTATGATGAATTATACTACAATAATACAATATGTAAGAGAGCAGACCTCGAATAATAATCGTCCTGCCAATTACCCATTCCGGGATCGCTTTGAACATACAATGCGAGTGTACCGCTGGGCAATTAAGTTGCAGAATAAAATGGGTGGCGATATTGAGATTATTTCCCTGGCAGCTTTACTGCATGATATTGGATGGGATGAAAATGAGGAGATTCCCCATGGAGATATTGGTGCACAGATGGCGGCGGATTTTCTTGTGGAAATGGATTATGACCCGCGAAAGATTGGTCGGATTTGTGAGATTATAAGAAGGCATGAAGATCAGGACACAACCGATGATTTGTCTCTGGAATGTCAGATTGTGATGGATGCGGATTTGTTGGATGAGTTAGGAGCCATCGGTGTGCTTTGGGATGCTATGGCAACGGCTACTACGTTGGGAGATCAGGCAACTTATAAGCGAGCTTATGCCCGCATTCGTCAATACTTTAAAATCAATACGCCGAAGCGTTCCCGGGCGAAGACTCCGGAAGGCAAGCGGGAATACCAGCGTCGTATGGATTTTGTACAGAGTTTTATTGCAGAACTGGAACGGGAATTGTTTTAAAAGTAGATAGTAACAGGGTAACATACTGCTACTATAAGAATGAATGTAAAGAACGGGACTTCCTATACAAAAGGAAAGTCCCGGTTTTTTTAGTTTAAAATTGATTTTGTTTCCTGAATTACTGCTTCCACCTGTTTGGCGACAGAGGAGACGGTATCCATAGACTCCTGTATTAAGCGCCCATTGTCGGAAGTACGGTTTACATTTTCAATCGCAATCTGTACAGAATTGAGGAGATTGGCAATGGTAGTGCTAAACTCTGTAATGACACCATTAATTTCCTGAATTGAGGCCTTAATGGATTCGTCATTTTCCTGGGCAGAGGCAACTGAATTCTTTGAGTTGTCCGACAAATCCCGAATATTGGAAGCGACCACGGCAAATCCTCGTCCGGCATCACCTGCCCGGGCAGCTTCAATAGCGGCATTCAGAGAGAGAAGATTAATTTTTCCGGCAATTTTCTCTACATCCTGGGTCATTCGGTTATAACTGTCAATGCTCTTGTTAATATGGTTCACAGATTCTGTAATATTGCTGTTCAGTGTGGACAACTGATTCATGTGCTTAGTTACGGTGTTCATTTCTTCCGTAGTATGCAATCCGGATTCTCGAATACTGTCTGCTTCTTTCTGTACGTCATGAATGTTTGCACTCAGATTTTCAAAAATGTCCATTAACTCTTCGTTCATCTGAAGTACCTTTCGGTTAACTGCTTCTACCTTTGAGCGTTCTGACTTCATGGAACTCATCATATACTGATGGCAGTTTTCTTTCTCGTTAATTCCTTTTGCCAGTGCAGTTGCCATTTCGCGACAGGTCCGGAATCCACAGGAATGACAGTCGAAATGCTTCTCATGCTCCGTTGTTTTACCTAATAATCGGAATGCATTTTCAATATCTGCTTCCGTAACCGGTTGTATCTTTGTATTATGAGCATTGTAGGTGCGAATAAAATCATTTATATTTAAGGTTTTGTCAAATTCCAGAAATTGCTTGTCCTGTCCTTTTTTTGTCATGTTTTTCTGGCGCATTTTTTTTGCATACTGTTCTACATCATACATAATGTTACTGGTGGCGAAACAATGGTAATCAACTCCTGTTGCCGGACCACCATTGCAACCGTCTTTACAATTCAGAACATCAAAAACGGTGGGAAGGTCACTGGGTTTTTGTTTTGTATACAAATTCAGATTTTCATAAAGAGAATCAGGTCCCTCAGAAGTGATGACTGCCAAATCTGGTGCATGTAACTGAAGGTTACGCATTAGTCCGCCGGGACGGGGGTAAATGGCACCTTCAAATCCAATGTGGTCATCGAATTCAAATTCACTGTATATTTTTACCTGAGGTAAATCCACATCAGTATCCTGAAAATAATCCCGAAGATGCTCCATCGTTACATTATAATCAATAATTCCCGTATCATGAAATTCATCTGCTTTGGCAATGCATGGAGAAATTGCGGCAATTTTGCCAGTGTATCCCAATACCTTGCGGATGTATACTCCAAGACACAGCATAGGACTGTGAATCGGAGACAGATTGGGAATGAGTTCCGGCTTATGCTTCAAAACGTAGTTGACTACTGCGGCACAGGGCTGAGAAATAATTTTTGCATCCGGGTGCTGTTCAACATAGCGCAGATGAGCCCAGGTACAAATGTCTGCTCCAAAGGACACGTCATAAATCTTTTTAATGCCCTGATTGCGAAACCACTGTAATACATGTCTCCAGTTGCCATCAAAACCAATCTTAATAGAAGGAGCGGCAATCAGAACAATGTCTTTACCAGCCTTCATGTCCTTTAAAAAGGTATCCATATCATCATGGAAAGAGCGGGCATGGTGGGAACAGGCACGGATGCAGGCACCACATTTAATGCATTTTTCTTCGTCAATGTGAATAATCAGATTACCAGATTCGTCGATTGTTGCAATATTTGCGTCAATTACCGGACAGGCACGGACACAGGCATTACATCCAACACATTTGTCTGGGTTTAAACGTATTGTCTCCATAAATATGTACTCTCCCTTGTTTTATATAGACCAGAACGGTCATGAATGGTAGATGCCCCTTATGAAAG
>JAQXNR010000168.1 GCA_029098105.1 Lachnospiraceae bacterium | reverse complement strand
GATGATGAAATTAATAAATTGCTTTGTGATTACTTAGCATTACAGGGTTATGAGATTTTTTCCGCCAGTAATGGTTTACAAGCCAGTTCTTTGCTGGGACGTCACAAGGACATTGACTTGGTCATTTGGATGAAGTGCTGGTGCGGATGGAAGCGGTGTTGAGAAGAACTTCTCATAACGAACAGACAAACGTGCAGACGGATGTCTGTGGAAAAGGGACATATTTACGATGAGTTTTATGCTGGAGACGCCCAATTTGGAAAAAAGCATGACAGCCAGACAGAATATGGAATATATTCGTTATGTCCGCGGCGTGGCAGATGAAAAAAGAATCGAAGAGATGTTGGATTTTGTGGGAATTGCCTTTGATAGCGGTGAATCTTCAAAAATTGTTACAGGAGGTTATATTAGAACAGTTTGATTGGATTTCAAAGGGTTCGTATCAGACCGATTTTCAAATTCCGGAAAAAGATATTTTTGTTCAGGGAAATGAGCAATATATAAAACGTATTTTAAATAATCTGTTTTCGAATATGCAAAAGTATACAGTGTCCGAGATTCGGGTGGTTCTGGTGGAAAAACAGGGTAAAGTTATACTTACAATGGAAAATGATGTAGAGGATGTGAATATGGATTGTCAGCGGGTGTTTGAGCCATTTTACCGCGGTGCGGCCAGGAGCAAACCGGGCAGTGGTTTGGGACTGTATGTGGTAAAATGTCTGACGGAAAAAATGAATATGAAAGCGACTGCCATGGTTGAGGAACATCGGTTTTCTGTAAAAATAACAAATTGAGAATTTGAGAAAAAAGCAATAATATGTAAACTTTGCATATTATTGCTTTTTTTACAAATAATAACTCCATACCAATAAAAATGAAAACAAGCTCATGAAAAACTAGTAGTGGAGGGAAAAAACATGATGAGAGCAACAGGTGTTGTAAGACGTATTGATAACTTGGGAAGAATTGTTATTCCAAAGGAAATTCGCAGAACTCTGCGTATTCGTGAGGGAGACCCGCTGGAAATATTTACTAATCACGAGGGAGAGGTTATTTTGAAAAAGTATTCCCCTATCGGGGAACTGAGTACCTTTGCCCAGGCATATACTGATTCCATTTCGCAGTTATTGGGGAAAACCGCAGTAGTGTGTGACAGGGATCAGATTATTGCCGCTTCCGGAGCAGAACGAAAAAGCCTGCAGGGACAGGAAATTGACAAAAAAATGGAAGACATGATTGAGGAACGTAGAAGCCAGGTGGCACAGTCGGGAGATAAAAATTTCGTAAATATCACTGATTCCATTCCTTTCTATGCCCAGGCAGCAGCTACTATTATATGCGAAGGGGATGCAATCGGAGCGGTTATGATATTAGATAACGATAAAAATTCTAAACTGGGAGAGAATGAATTGAAGATGGTCACTGTAGCCGCAGACTTTTTGGGTCGCCAAATGGAGAGTTAAAGGCACTTTTTAAGGCGAAGTTAGATTGCTTTCTAACTTTAAAAGGCGAAATTGCGCTAAAAATTTATTTGTTTACAAGAAAAAGACCTTGTGTTATAATTTTTATTAGATAAATATCTAATGTACATGCATGAGGAGCTAGAACTATGGACCAATTAAAAAATGAAATTAAGAGTAAAGTACGCATTCAGTATAATGAATGCTTTGAATTTGCCCGGGCAATCGAATACCTGTGTGAACAGTATGGAAAGGCGTTGCCGGAAGGGGTAGTGATTGCAGAGACAGACCAGAAGGTGAAGGAGAAACTGAAGACGAAAGTGACAAAGGAGATGCTCAAGGAAATTAGCTGGCTATATAAGAATCTGAACATTTCCGGCATTATTGAAGCGTATGCGGTGGATTACCACACGGCAACTGTGGATGAAATGCTGTATGCCATTGAAGGCAGTGATGATGTTGTATTCAGCAATTACTTGGGAGGAATTTATATTTCTAAATTCCATGCCCGTTACTACAGGGACTGGTCTGAGGTAAAACACAGTGTGGAACTGATGAAAAATTATATAAAGGAATGTCAGGTGATTGATGACAGTACCCGGAAAAATGTAGTGAAGTGCCTGGAGGCGCCCCGGGAGACACGCAAGAAAGTCATTACCCTTCTGCGGCGTTTTTACCGGGAGGCCTACTCCAAGGTGAAAAATAACGTGGAACGTGTGCTGTCGGAAGTACAAAAAAGATATATGGAGCAGTTGTTCCTGACACCGACAGACTTTGTGAACCGGTATTTTCGCAATGAATTCCGGATACAGAACGGACACTGGCCTTACCGTATGACGATTCATCTGAGTCTGTTTGACCCTTTGGATTTGAAACGGTTGTCCATCCATGACTATATGAGCCAGGAGGGCTATCTGGTACTGGGAAAAGAGGCAATCCAGTGGTACAATGATGAGAATCAGAGTCATATTATGTGCCAGTTTTTAAAGGCAATCAGCGATGAGAACCGACTGACGATTTTGAAACAGTTGTCGGTTAAGCCGTCCTATGGTCAGGAACTGGCAAAAAAATTGGGGCTGACTCCGGCAACGGTAAAACATCATCTCGCTCTGTTGGAAGATATGAAGTTGATTACTGCCAGCAAGACAGAGCACAAAATATATTATTCTATTAACCGCAGGGTATTGGAACAGGGATTTGAGGATGTAAAGACGTACTTGATGTAAAAAGTTCGTAAAAATGCCCAAATTTATGCGCTTTATAGGAAATTCTTCTTCCTTTTTTTGTGAAAAAGCCATAGAAATGCAGTAAAATATGAATATGCCTTGACAAATGGGGGATTTAACGGTATAACTTATTTTGTAGCGTTTTGCATGGTGATGCAAAGAACGTGTCCCACATAATTACCTGAGAGACAGGTAAGTAACTATAATGTATTATTTACGAAGAGGAGGAGCTAATCCGATGAACAAGACAGAATTAGTTGCAGCAATTGCAGAAAAAACAGAATTGTCCAAGAAAGATGCTGAGAAGGCATTAAAGGCTTTCACAGAGGTTGTTACAGAAGAGTTGGCAAAAGGCGAGAAAATCCAGTTAGTTGGTTTTGGTACTTTTGAGGTTTCTCAGAGAGCAGCTCGTGAGGGACGTAATCCTCAGACTGGTAAGACCATTAAGATTAAGGCTTCTAAGGCACCTAAGTTTAAAGCAGGTAAGGCTTTAAAGGATGTTGTGAACAAGTAGTTCTGTTTCTGTAATTCAGAAGAACGCTAAAGGCTGCTTCATTTGAGAAGCAGCCTTTTTTCTATGTCTGCCTTGTATTTGTAAAAAAGAGCGGCGGACGGAATAGGAAAAGTCCCCCTCCGGTGCATGGCACCTACGGCGGACAAAATAGGAAAAGTCCCCCTCCGGTGCATAGCACCTACGGCGGACGGAATAGGAGGAAATACCATGAGATTAGACAAGTATCTAAAAGTTTCCCGTCTCATTAAGCGGCGTACGGTTGCCAATGAGGCTTGTGATGCCGGACGGGTGATTGTAAACGGGAAGCCGGTTAAGGCATCCTATAATGTAAAACTGGATGATGTGATTGAGATTCAGTTTGGAAACCGAAGCGTTAAGGTTCAGGTTACCTCTCTTTCGGAAACGGTAAAGAAGGAAGAGGCAAAGGATATGTATAAATATTTGTAGGCAGGTTCTATTTTTCGGCTTTTCTCATAGAATATAGTGATATGGATAATAGGCAATTGCGAAA
>JAQXNR010000167.1 GCA_029098105.1 Lachnospiraceae bacterium | reverse complement strand
AAGAGTGGGGATGGTTTTGCGGTCATTGTAGAAGGCTACTTTTCGAATTGGCAAAAGTATGGTATAATTTGACCTAAGGAGGGACCCAACGAAGTTGGGAGGATTCCTTAGGTCGGACTTAAGCAAAACTAGAACTTAGTTAGATTGAAGGAGGGACCCAACGAAGTTGGGAGGATTCCTTAGGTCGGACCGAACTAAGACAAGAATTTAGATAGACAATTGCGGAACTCATATGATTCAATTAAATAAACACAATTTATATATAAATGAGCGCCTTTGCACCGACCAAAGGGAGGGCAACGAAGCGAATGTTATATAAATTATGTTTATTGTATTTAGAAACATCTTATTTCGCGATTGTCTACTAGAATTTAGTACTAAAACGCAAAAAACAGGAGGCAGAAATGGCAGAGGAAACAGTTGTATCTAAAAATTTTATAGAACAGGAGATTGACAAGGATTTGGCAGAAGGCGTATACGACAAAGTGGTAACCCGGTTTCCACCGGAACCTAATGGGTATTTGCACATTGGACATGCCAAGTCCATTCTTTTAAATTATGGATTAGCACAGGAATATGGTGGAACGTTCCATTTGCGTTTCGATGACACCAATCCCACTAAGGAAAAGACCGAGTTTGTAGAATCCATTAAAAAAGATGTGGAATGGCTGGGAGCGGAGTTTGATGAACATTTATATTATGCCTCTAATTATTTTCAGCAGATGTATGATGCTGCAGTTACGCTGATTCGCAAGGGGAAGGCATACGTTTGCGATTTAACCGCAGAGGAGATACGGGAATACCGCGGAACTTTGACGGAGCCGGGAAAAGAAAGTCCCTACCGCAACCGTTCCGTGGAGGAAAATCTGGATTTGTTTGAGCGGATGAAGAATGGTGAATTTGAAGATGGAAGTAAGGTACTGCGTGCCAAAATTGATATGGCTTCTGGTAACATCAACATGCGGGATCCGATTTTATACCGCATTGCCCGTATGACTCATCACAATACTGGTGATGAATGGTGCATCTACCCGATGTATGATTTTGCCCATCCCATTGAGGATGCGGTAGAAGGCGTTACCCATTCCATCTGTACACTGGAATTTGAAGACCACCGTCCTCTGTATGACTGGGTTGTTCGGGAAGTGGGATTTGACAATCCTCCTCGTCAGATTGAATTTGCAAAGTTGTACCTGACCAATGTGGTGACCGGTAAGCGTTATATTAAGAAGTTGGTAGAGGAAGGTATTGTGGATGGCTGGGATGACCCCCGTCTGGTTTCCATTAGTGCATTGCGCCGTCGTGGCTTTACACCGGAATCCATCAAGATGTTTATGGAGTTGTCTGGTGTTAGTAAAGCCCAGAGTTCTTCCGACTATGCTATGTTGGAATATTGCATCCGGGAGGATTTGAAGTTAAAACGCCCTCGTATGATGGCTGTGCTGGATCCGATTAAACTTGTGATTGACAATTACCCGGAGGGACAGACAGAGCAGATGCCCATTGCCAATAATCTGGAGAATGAGGAACTGGGCGAGAGAACAATTCCGTTCAGCAGAGAGTTATATATTAACCGGGAAGATTTTATGATTGAACCGCCCCGGAAATATTTCCGCCTTTTCCCGGGGAATGAAGTACGTCTTATGAATGCCTATTTTGTCACATGTACTGGATATGAGACGGATGAGCAGGGAAATGTTACGGTAGTACATGCCACTTACGATCCCGAGACACGAAGTGGTTCCGGCTTTACCGGACGTAAGGTAAAAGGCACAATTCACTGGGTGAATGCTGCTACAGCAGTGCAGGCAGAAGTACGTCTGTATGAGAATATTGTAGACGAGGAAAAGGGTGTGTACAATAAAGAAGACGGTTCCCTGAATGTAAATCCCAACTCGCTTACGGTTTTGAAAAATTGTTATTTGGAGCCGGCACTGAAGGATGCAAAACCCTATGAGAGTTTTCAGTTTGTGCGTCAGGGATATTTTTGTGTAGATTGTAAGGATTCCACACCAGAGCATCTGGTATTTAACCGGATTGTATCACTAAAGAGTTCTTATAAACCGAACAAGTAAATTACAGGAGGAAATAAGATGGGAATTTTTTCCGGTTTAGAGAAATTAGGATTAAAAAAACTTGATGATTTAGAAGTGTATGAATCTGAAACAAGTTCTGTCCGGGCAGACGAGAAGAAAGAAACCGCCCAAAAAGCAAGTGTACAGGAGAGCGATTTCCTTTTTGACAAAACTTATACCTGTCCGGTATGTGATGCCACTTTTACTTCTCGTACGGTTAAGGTAGGTAAGGTAAAGACGATTTCTCAGGACTCTGATTTGCGCCCAAGGTATGCATATATGGATGCGTTGAAGTATGATGCGGTAGTTTGTCCGAGATGTGGATTTGCGGCAATTGCCCGTTATTTTAAAGGGACTTCCCCTTCTCAGAACAAGTGGATTAAGGAGCAGATATCTGCTAATTTCAGAGGCTTTCAAAAGCCGGGAGAGGTGTATACCTACGATGATGCGATTACGATGCATAAACTGGCTTTGATGAGTACAATTGTAAAACGAGGAAAAAACAGTGAGCGGGCTTTTTGCTGTCTGAAACTGGCATGGCTTTACCGGGGAAAAAGAGAGGAATGCAGTGATGAGAAACTTCGAACCGAATTAAAGGCGGAGGAAATGGAACTACTGGAAAAGGCTTTTGAAGGCTTTTCTACAGCAGTGTCCAAGGAGAATTTTCCTATGTGTGGAATGGATGAATTGACACTGGATTACCTTGTGGCGGATTTGGCGCGTCAATTAGGTAAATATGACATAGCACAGCGTTGGATTGGAAGCGTTATTTTGTCCCGCAATGCCAATGAACGGATTAAAGAGCGGGCAAGAGATTTGCGGGAACAGATTATGCATGACCAGGAGCAGGCACTGGCAGAAAATGCAGGGGAAAAGAATTAAAAAGGGACGTGATTCTGATTGAAAAAAGCAGAAGCGGCAACAGGAAAAGTGTATGTAGTTTTGACCAGAACGGGAACCCGGGTTGCCAAAATGATTCGTATGTATACGCGGGAGCCTTACTCCCATGTGTCGCTGTCATTTGACGAAAATTTGGATACACTCTATAGTTTTGCGCGAAGACATATACATAATCCGTTGAATGCAGGGTTTATTGAGGAGCATATTGACAGTGGTATTTTTGGGATGGACAAGCGGATTGACTGCGCTGTGTATTGTCTGGAATTTCCTCAGAAGGAGTATCGGAGAATTTATGGACTGGTGCAGGAACTGCTTTGCCACAAGGAAGAATACAGTTATAATTTTGTGGGATTGTTGATGGTGGCGTTGAATCGTCCATGGAGCCGTCCAAAACAGTTTTTCTGTTCTGAATTTGTAGCATGGGTTTTGGGAACGGCAGGATTGAGCCTGACTTCTAAAGAGTACGCTTTAATGCGTCCGGAGGATTTTCGAAGATGTTTAAGTCTCTACCAGATTTATGAAGGAAAACTTCATGAATATGTGGATTACCGCAGTTGCCACCGGGATATGGATTTTTCTTCTATACGCAGAGTAGAGTATTTGCGGTATCCCGAAGAGATGCAGAAAATTGTTTCTTCACAGGAAGTATGGGGCATACATAAGATGGCATGAATCTATTATGTAACATCGATTTATAAAAACTAAAACAACTGCAGACTGCTGTTCAACTAAGAGGAGTTTTTTGAATGGCAATCTGCAGTTGTTCATTTTAAGAAAGAATAGTATGATTTGTTTTTATAATCGTGCGTGGAATGGCATCTTTGGCATTTTTCCATGGTTCTTTTTCGTAACGGTAGTCATACTTATTAATGAACCATTCCAAATCTTCATTTACCCGTTTGGCATTTTCAAAAAATACAGTGTCTACAATTCGCAGAAAATCTTCCAAATCTTTTCCTTTCAAATGATTCGGTGCCAAGTCATAGAGTACGCCGTAGTGGTAGACGCAAAATCCTTTACACTGGCGTACCTTATTTTGGAAGGCAGAATCCTTTTTCCAGAGATGAAACAAAGTATCGAGGTAGCGCTGGTAAGTATTTTCAATCCGCTGACAGATGAAGCAGCTTTGTTCCAGTTTATTTACATAGGCACCGACTCCGGAAGGTCCGGTAACTTTTTTGAACAGCCCGTTGCTGCTGGTGGGTTTCTGATTAGAAAGTCCTTTTAAATCCCGGATGAGTTTGTCGGAATGGGTTTTTAAAATAAGTGCCAGGCCCAGACGGTTTTTTTGTTCATACAGGCTGCGGATGTGGTGCTGGCAAAAGCCCATTTCATCCGTCATTGCCCGGTTGTCATCTTCCATATAACTGGGGCCCATAGTGTATTCAATGGCATTCTCCTCCAATGTGCGGTACATAACACAAATCGGGCATTCGCAGTCGGAATCGAAAGCGTCGTTTACGGGAATGGTATAAAGTTGTTCTTTCATGGGAAAAATCCTCCTGTCACAATCTGGT
>JAQXNR010000166.1 GCA_029098105.1 Lachnospiraceae bacterium | reverse complement strand
GGTAGCCCATAAACAGACTGTAAAGATAGGAAAATAAGTCATTCACTCCCACATCGTTGTTGTAGGTCCTAATGGTAAAGGCAGCACCAAAAAAGGAAATGATACAGACAAAATAGATTTTTCCATACTGCACCATCCTTGTTTTTTTCGTGATGGGAGCCGGCTTTTTGTGAAAGACAACAACTTCCGGATAGCCCAGATTGACTACATGAATGTCGGGATACAGTTTCTGAATCAGTTCAATGACTTTTAGAATACTGATGACTTGACGTCCGTCCATTTCTTTATGAAAGGAAAACAGCGTGATTTCTTCCACATTGTGTACAATATCCGGGTCGTGACTGTAAACACTGCCAATATCTTTAATACGGACTTTTGTGGTCTCGCTGGCAATACTTTGGTCTGCTTTTATATAGAGTGTTTGCTGCTGCATTTACGAGACCTCCTGAATAGTCGTAAAATGGGGAATCTGGGCGAGGGTTCCATTTACAGAAAGTTTTTGGTTCTGGTATAAAATGCAGGAGAGCAGAAGTGTTAAGAGAATGGCCCATACAATGACGAACAGGGCTGTTTTCCATTTGGAATTCCATCGTCTGCGCTGGGTATACTGTGTTTTCATATGCATCTTCTCCTATCTTTTAAATATTTAGGTAATTGCAAAATCATTTCGCAATTACCTAATGAGAAATATATTATTTAAAAGGTAGTATGTGTAAATTCGATGGATATAATCGGAAAATTGACTGCTAATTTCTGGAAAAAAGAGCACTGTTGATTTGATATCTGAGAAAAGTATAAATATAGATGAAATACTATTAGGGAGTTATACTTTTTATTGGTTGAGAAAAACCTGGCAACAGTAGTTGCTATAAATATAGTAACTACTGTTGCGGTGCTTGCTGTGTTGTCGGCTGCGGTGCCTGGGTGGTAGTTGGTGGTGCATCAACCGTTTTTATATTGTTCTCATTTAAAAGCGAATTTGTAGTATGAACATTACAGGTCTGGTCCTGAAAATCTTCCGGTAATTCATATTTGGAATCTGCGGTCGTCCCCTTACTGTCTTTCGGCCGTGTAATATATACCTTTGTTTCGGTATGGCTTTGTGGACAATATTCGCTTGCGGGAAGTCCGGAGTCTTTACATATTTTTACTTTGGTATGACAGTCACACTTTTCTGTTGGTTCGGTTCCAGAGGCGTAGTATTCTGTGCGAATCATAGTGCCACGAGGGTCTTTACTGCATAAATCCTTTACTGCAAGTTTGCCACATTTGCGGCAGATGGAGCAACTTGTAATTCCCTTGCAGGCGTCAAAATCTTTTGCAGTCAGTCCCTGGTATTCATTGACTTCATTCATAATTTTTGCCCAGAGATGTTTTTCCACACCTCCGGTTAAAAAGGTTCGGTTGGAGTCATAACCGCACCAGATTCCTGCAGTATAATAGGGGGTAAATCCTACAAACCAGTGGTCGTAATCGTTGCTGGTAGTTCCCGTCTTTCCTGCCACCGCCATAGGGGTGGACAGCCGGGCTGCGGTTCCGGTGCCGGAGGAGACGACATCTTTCATGGCGTTGGTGAGCAGCCATGCTGTACTTTCCTTCATAACCTGTTTGCTTTCTGAAGTATTGTCAATCAATACATTTCCGTCGTGGTCTAAAATTTTAGTATACAAAATGGGCTTATTATAAGTTCCTTTGTTGGCAATTGTGGTATAACCTGCAGTCAGTTCCAAGTTGGTCACACCTTTTGTAATACCACCGAGGCAAAGGGACTGCTGAATATCTGAGTATACCGTTCCATCTGACCCTACTTCCTTTTCCACAAGGGTGGTAAAGCCCATATTCAGTAAATAGTCATAGCCCACCTGGGGAGTGACATCCGCCATACATTTGGCGGTAATAATGTTCATGGAATCCCGGATGGCATCCCGGACCGTATTTAGTCCGCGGTATCCGGAAGAGTAGTAGTTGTTTACCGGCTTGCTGCTGTTCTCGTAATTGTAAGGGCAGTCATCGTATACGGTGCCCAGCGTGATTCCGGCAGTATCCAGTGCGGGGACAAAGGTAGAAAGAACCTTAAAGGTGGAACCGGGTTGCTTGGTAGTATCTGTAGCCCGGTTCAGTGTCAGGTTACCGGATTTTTGTCCTCGGCCTCCTACCAGTGCCACAACGTATCCGTTAGACTGGTCAATCATGGAGTAAGACAACTGCGGTTCCAGTGTCAGACTGATATTTTCACCGAGAATTGTATAGTCTTCCTTCATCACAGATTTGCGGAAATTTTTCACTGCCTTTCGACCTTCTTTTTTGGTGGTGAAAAACATTTCATCAGAAGAGGCATAACCGAGAAATCTTGCAACATCGGTTTCGGAGTAATTGATGGTTTCTCCCTTGGCGGTCAGTACGGAAAACTGGTAGGACAAGGCATAAACCGAAGAAAAACTGCTGGTCTTAAAATTGTCTTCATTTTTAAATTCATTGTCACATATATTCTGAATTCCTGTATCCTGTGTACTGTAAATTTGCAATCCGTCACTGTAAAGTGCATTGTAGGCCTGCGTTTCATTATATCCTAACTTTTCTTCTAAATCCGTTACCACCTCTTTGATTAATGCATCTACAAAGTAGGAATAAGAAGTGGAAGATTTTTTCTGGTTGACTTCCTGAATCCGGGTGTATACGTCATCAGTAATTGCCTCTGTATATTCCTCCTCGGTAATCATACCATCATCCAGCATGTATTGCAGAACAATAGCGCGTCGTGTCGCGTTATTGTTGGGATTGGTAATCGGGTTATACTTGGTAGGATTCTGGGTGATTGCGGCGAGAACAGCGCATTCGGAAAGGTTTAGTTCGGCGACTTCTTTGTCGAAATAGGTTTTGCTGGCAGATTGAACTCCTAGTGTACCTTCGCCTAAATTGATTGTATTTAAGTAGGCTTCCAGAATTTCTTTTTTCGTTATTCGTTTTTCCAGTTCGATTGCCAAATACTGTTCCTGAATTTTCCTTTCTATGCGTTCCATTGTACTATCTTCGCCGCCTACGCCGAATACATTATTTTTTAAAAGCTGCTGGGTAATCGTAGAGGCACCCTGGGAAAAATCACCGCTAGTAAGACCTAAAAAACCAGCCCTGATAATACCTTTTAAATCAATACCATTGTGCTCATAGAAACGGGAATCTTCAATTGCTATAAATGCGTTTTGTAAGTCCACTGGAACCTGGTTTAGAGAAACTTCTTCCCGGTTGGATTCGTAGTTGGAAAGTTTTTGAATCTCCACTTCCTGTTGATTATAAATAATAGAAGAAAAACCGCTGGGAAGTACGTTAATTTCGTCAATATCCGGTGCACTGGACAAAATTCCATGAAAAACGCCAAGACCACAGCCGATGGCGCTGACACCGATGGCAACAATGAGAATGAAGACAATTCTAAAAATCCACAAGCCACATTTCTTTTTATATTTGGTAGGTTTGGAAACCAGGGATTTGATTTTCCGGGAGGTTTCGTTTTCATTGAAATTCATGGAATTCACTCCTTTTCTCCATAATTGCCATAACTATAAAAGATTATACCAAAAAAATGGAAAGAAATAAAGTGCTGTAAAATGAAGTCGAAAGGTAGAAATTTGACTAACGGTTTTTCTGTACTTTGAAGTAGTTTTTCGATACAATGATACAACACAGACGTTTTGGTCTATGCTTGAATGTTTTTTTAGAAGCGGGGGTTATATAATGAAAAAAGAAGTAATTTGTACAAAGGATGCACAGTTTGTTCTGGAAGGAAAAACCGAGGAATTTCAATTACGATATGCAGTGAATGCGATTCAATTAACGGAAGAAAGCCAGTGTGTATACGAGATTGCGGTAGAGAAGTGGAGAGGGGGATGTCTGCTGGAAAAAGAAGAAACCGGAGGAATAACCTTTGATTTGAAAAAAGCAGTTCAGTTTTTAGATACATTGTGTAGAAACCGGATTACGCCAATGTGCCTTTTAGAAGTGACGGATGATGCATTTTATGGTATAATTTGACATGATATCTAAAACAAAAAATCTGGAGGACTGTATAAGTGGCAAAAGAAGAGGTATGTCTGGTATACGAAATGGGCAATGGCGAGATCGTGGAAAAAAAATCCCGTTTTCTTGCTGCCGTGCTTCCTGTGAAGAGTGAGGAGGAGGCAATTGCACAAATTGAACAGTACAAAAAGAAATATTGGGATGCAAGGCACAATTGTTATGCTTTCAGCGTGGGAATTGACCAGCCGGTGCTACGGTTTTCCGATGATGGGGAACCCTC
>JAQXNR010000165.1 GCA_029098105.1 Lachnospiraceae bacterium | reverse complement strand
CCAGACAAGGGAACTCAGTTCCCTCACCCAGAAACAGGAAAAATCCCTGGTAGATACAGAACGTGACAAATCCCATTTCCAGAGATGCCAGCACAATATTCCACAATTTACTTCCCAATAATTTCCGGTATCCGGTAATCCGGTATATAGCAATCGCATTCAAAATCCAGATGACAAGGGAAAATGCCATTGTTCCAATCAGCAGAGCATATATGCCATAGCCTTTTTCCAAGAAGAAGATACATACCCCGATGTGAATCACCAGTGCCACAACGGAGTGCAGCATGGGTGCCTTCATATTCCCCAATCCCTGAAGTATCGCATTGGTCAGAGTAGAAATACAATTAAAAATAACATTGACAGCACCAAAAACTAAAACATGAACTGCCACAATCAATGTGGTAGAACGTCCAAAGAGCAGCATAATCGGTCTTGCCAGAACCATCATTCCAATCGTACAAGGCAGTGCGATTAACATGGTAAATTTTAATGCCATGTCAATTTTCTCATTTGCCGCTGTTATATTCTTTTTCACCATGTTCACTGTAATTGCCGGAATAATCGCGCTGGAAAGAGCCGAAGCAATACTTGCCGGCACACTGATTAATTTTAAATATTTAGCAGAATAAATTCCCTGCAGTACACTAATGTCCTGTCCTACAACTTTCTTGGACTCCAGAATATGAGCAAAAATTGTCTGGTCAATGACCGGACAAATATTGTAAATAGCAGAACCTAAAATCACTGGGGTGACGGTCCAAATAATCATCTTATATATACTGCCATAATCTTCCACCCGGGAATGACGGTCACGGCGTACCCGTTTGCGTATTGTGGGCCGGTAAATCGCATAGACAAACAACAGAAACAACAGACCAATTACGACGCCCGCAGCGGTACCCAGTGTACTACCTACAGCACCATAGGTCGCCCGTTTGACAGAGCCTGCCGCGTAAGGAATAACCAGAATATAAGCAGCAAGGACACTGATTACTGCATTCAATACACCTTCTAAAATCTGGGAAAAAGAGGTGGGTACCATCGTATTATAACCCTGGAAATAACCTCTTAACACACCGAGAATTCCGGACAGGAAAATAACCGGACACAGCACCCGCAGAGCAGGAACCGCCCCCGCCTGACTTTCCGGCAGCAGTTGTTTTGCAAAAACAAAGGTAAGGATAGCACATAGCCCCGACAATACCATAACGTAAATCATAGATGCCTTAAATACCCGCTGCACATTTCGATACTGGTGCTTTACCATACGCTCAGACACCATTTTGGACACTGCAATGGGAATACTGAAGGAAGAAATCAGCAATACCATGGAATAGACATTATAGGCATAACTGTAATATCCATTTCCCATGTCTCCTATAATCCTTGTCAGCGGCATCTGGTACAGCAATCCCAATACCCGTACCACAATAGCTGCGACTCCGAGAATCACTCCCTGGACAATGAAATTATTGTTTTTTTCGTTCTGACTCATACTATCCTCTTCTCAACTGTTCTAAGCCATCCGGCTTTGTATCCTGTTTTTACTTCTCCGAATTATAACTGAAATCCAAAGGGCAGTAATTCGGAGAGTTTAAATTCCCGAATTTTTCCGGAGCATTCCAATACTACACTGCCCTCAGGCATAAACTCCAATAGTACCTGCAGACAAATTCCACAAGGAAAAGTATGTTCCTTTCCCTCTCCACCTGCTACCGCAATCTTAGCAAAATTTTGGTATCCCTCCGACACCGCCTTAAAAATAGCAGTGCGCTCTGCACAGTTCGTTGCCCCATAGGAGGCATTTTCCACATTACATCCGGTAAACAAGGTGCCATCCTCTGCCATGAGACATGCCCCCACCGCAAACCTGGAATAGGGAGCATAGGCTTTCTTCTGCGCCTCTTTTGCATACTGTAACAAGGTTTCGTTATCCATTCCCATCCCTCCTATTCTGCCATACTTAACAATTATTCTTTTTCCTTAAAGGAAACCCCTTTCTTGTTGTTGCTGGGGAACACGGAAATCCATGTTTTACCCGGGTTCACCTTTAATGCCTGCCCATCCGCAGTATAGAAATTCGTATACTCACTCTTTGATTTCTTTTCCCATGTAATGGGTATGTATTTTCCTTCGGAAATATAATATCCATCTCCGCTGCTAACCAGATTCAAATCCTGATATCCCTTTTTGTCAATGTCAGAGTAATCTGCAAACTGCACAATAATATTCTCATAGCACAACTGCTCTCCCGTCTGGTCATCAATATGTTTTGCATTATATTGCCAGCGGTAATACAGACCATCCTTCTTATTATACTGGAAATATGGATGGGAATAGCCATTAAAAGTCAATTTTACAATGTTTGCCTTTTTGGCGTCTTCCGCTGACAGTTCCTGCTGTTCCACATTAAAATCGAAACGGGAATCCGGCAAAGTATTCTTTTTCTCAAATTTGGATTTCTTGATTCCCTTCACAATTTTTTTGCCATCGGTATACGCATTGTGGGGTGCTACACGGCTATTGTCCCGGTAATACACAACACTTCCCATCGCACTCAGTCCACTCAATTCATCCGTATTTAACGCTTCCATCTCAGAAACCGCATACTTTGTCTGACCAAAATGGGCATAAATCGCATCGTATTCATTGGCATAATCTACATAGTAGTGACGTGCACTGCGCACCGGACCCAGTTTGGGAATATTTTTATAATCCTGAAAAATTCCCATGAGACGGGTAATTCCACCCTCTACTACACATTCATAAACAATATCTGCATAACTGATTCCAGACTGGGGCATTGCCACATCAATATTATTAATCATACAGGCTACCACCCGATTGTTCGCTACATCCTCGTCCACCAGTTCACCGGTCAGGGGACTGATTGTTTTACCCTCCGCAAAATCGTAATCCACCGTGGTGGCAAGTTCACCATCTCCCTGTGCCGGAAGCTGCATTTCCTTTTTTGCCGCCTCCTTTGAACAACCTGCTGTAAACAAACACATTATTAACAGCAGAATAACTAATTTTCCTGTTTTTTTCATATCTTTTTCCTCCTACGTTCTTGTATACCCTTTATTCTGCAGCAGAATCTCCTGACGGGATTCCATATCCATCCGTTCTTCCTCTTCCATGTGGTCATAGCCAAACAAATGCAGCATCGAATGGGCAGTCAGAAAGGCAAGTTCCCGGATTGGACTGTGATTATATAATTCTGCCTGTTCCAGCACCTTATCTACTGAAATCATAATATCCCCCAGCATCAAATTGCCGGTATCCGGATTAAAAATATCTTCCTTCGTGTCCAATTCTTTAAATACCCCTGGTGTCTCATATTCTACCATAGGAAAAGAAAGCACATCTGTAGGACAATCCAGATTCCGATACTGACGGTTAACCTCCTGAATTCTCTCATTGCCTGTCAGGGTAACCGAAACCTCAGCATCATAGGGACATTCGTAAAGACTAAGAGCCTCCTCTACAATATCCCAGATGACCCTTTCATAATCAAAGTCCAATTTTCGCTCTGCTTCATATTCTACCATAATATCCATAACTTGTCCTCATTTTCTCATAATTTTCTCTTTTTCCGGCAAATTTAACCATCCAAATTCTGTTCTTTTCTGGTTTCCGACTGCTCCCACAGCCATTGGGCAACACCTTGCTCCAGCACCAGCAATTCCTCTACCGTAAATCCACACCGGTTCCATTTCCCTTTCTGGAACTGGTTCTGCATCAGTTTTGCCACCATCTCGGGAATTCCCATACCAGTCTTTCCGGTGCGTCTGGCATATTCCAGCATTGCCACTGCCATAGCACAAAACGCTACCACCGCCGATTCTTTTGTAGCAGGAATCCGCTGTTTAAAATACTGGTCTTTCCAGATTCCTTCAAGGTATTTGGGCAGATGGTATTCTCTGCGAATCTGGCAGCAGTTCTCATAATCCGCCTTTCCATTTAGAATTCCCACATTGTAATACCTGCCTGCCACCGCTGCTACCATGATATCTGCCCTAAGTTGTCCCGCCACCACCTGGGCCAGAGCAGAAATCTGCTGGGACTGGGCATAACTGTTCGGCTCCTGCTCCCGCCACCGCTTCATTAGTGGCGTATCTTCTTTTACATAGCGCCAGATTATTTTCTCGAAAAAGAAATTCAATCCCTGTTCTAACAAAAAATCTCCCACCAGAGAAAGCAACAGAGAAACGAAATACACCAGTACTACCGTCAATAATCGGGAAAAGGTTGTTGCCCCCCAGAATCCAAAGTCACAGACAACAACCACCAACATGCTGTACAACAAGCTAAACCCATGCCAGAGCAGGCTTCTTTTTCCCTCCCCGCTCGAAGTAACCGGCATGAGACACAAGGCACCTCCCACAAACAGGTTGTATAACAATACCTCTGGGGCAAAACCGGAAAAAATCCAAATCTGTACCGCCTCCGAAAGAAGAAAAGCCAGACAAAGCGGAACATCCCCGGAATACCTTCGCAAAAGAAGAATGCCAAAAAACAGAGGGGATATCAAATAATTTTCCATCACAAAAAAGTAGCACAACAGAAACTGTACTACATAGATTCCGTAAATTTCATACCGAATACTGAACTGGTATTTGTCATTTGCATATTCCATGTAATATTCAAATAGCAGGAATGCAAATACATTGCATATAATACCAACGATTCTTTGTTCCATACTTTGCACCCGCTTATTGTTTTTTTCCTTTGGAACCGGAATGGGACTTGCTACGGCTACGGTTCGCCTGCCGGTTCTCGTAATCCTCATAGGCTTTTACAATGCGCTGAACAAGTGGATGACGAACCACATCGGTACTGCTTAAATAACTGATTCCAATCTCGTCATCCATCCTGCCCAACACCTTCAAGGCAACTTCCAGACCGGATTTCGCATCCGGTGCTAAATCTTTCTGTGTCAAATCTCCTGTAATCACCGCTTTGGAGCCAAACCCAATACGGGTCAGAAACATTTTCATCTGGGCAGGCGTGGTATTCTGGGCTTCATCCAATACAACAAAGGCATTGTCCAGAGTTCTTCCTCTCATGTAAGCCAGAGGAGCCACCTCAATCAACCCTTTCTCCATATTTTTCTGGAATGTTTCTGCTCCCATAATCTGGTACAGAGCATCATACAGTGGACGCAAATAAGGGTCTACCTTACTCTGCAAATCTCCCGGTAAAAATCCCAATTTCTCCCCTGCCTCAATCGCCGGACGGGTGAGAATAATCCGGTTGACCTCATTATTTTTAAATGCCGTAATCGCCATTGCCATGGCTAAATAGGTTTTTCCAGTACCGGCGGGTCCCACACCAAAAACAATCATATTGTCCCGCATCTGCTGTACATACCGCTGTTGTCCTAATGTCTTGGGTTTCACCGCTTTTCCCTGAATCGTATGACAGATGACCTCCCGGTCCAGTTCCAAAATCTCTTGTGTCTGTTCTGTCATACTAAGAGACAAGGCATAATCCACGTTCTGCTCCGTAATATCGTTTCCCCGCTCTGAAAGCACCAGCAACTGGGTAATTACCTGAACCGCCTTAGCCACTTCCCTCTCCTCACCAATTACCTTCAGTTGGTCTTCCCGGAAAACCGTAGACACTTTCAATGTGCGTTCTATTTTCTTCAAAAACACATCATACTGTCCGCATACATTCTGAATATGTGCATTGGGAATCTTAATCAGTCTCTCCACTGTGCTCATTCGTTTTCTCCTTCTGCCGCTGTTTCGTATCAATCAGTGAAATCTTACCAATCGGCTCCAGAACAGTAACCGTGCCGCTGGCAGTCAGATTTTCACCAGATATACTTATTGTAACATTATTTTCAACTATTTCTACCCCTTTTTTACATAAATTATCGCAAAACTTTTGTAAATGCCGCTCTGCTTCCTTTTTTGCCTGTTCCTTGTCATAGGTCACCCGTTTTAACTGGTATGCCTGATATTGGTTTATTTTGAGTGCCACAGGAAAGTAAAAGGTTTTCCCCAATTTTACATGGACTATTTTTTCCGTTCGGTCATACTCTTTTTTTAGATTTTTCGGCTCATATATCTTCCATTGGTTTCCAAAAAACTGCAGTTCATATCCCCGCCTATATTCATCTAAATATTCTTTTTCATAATAGGACAAGGAAAAAGTATCCTTATAAGAATATTGTGTTTTGGCAACGATATCCCCATCCGCCGGAACATAGGCTTCCTCATATACTTCCTGGGAATCATTCACATAGGAAATGGTTCCCGATATGAGAACATCCCCCTTTTTTACCTTCTGTCCAACCTCAACCATGGGAGTGCCAGCCCGGGTAATAATGGAAGAAATCTGTCCGGACTTACTGGCAATTAAATCCGCTGGTTTTTCTGCCTTATTTTTCACATTCAGATTAATGGTTTCTTTAATATGAATGATTAACTGGGTTCCCTGAATTTCACAACTCACCCAGGCAAACTTGTCGTAGTGGGTTCTCAGTTCTTCCTCCAAAGCAATCGTATCTACGGTGCTAATCAGTTGTCCACCGTGAACATAGTTTTTTGTGACATAGGCAAGAATTTCATCTGTTTTATAACTTTCATTTCCCTCAATATGAATATCCCATATAAAAAGAGACATCACATAAAGCAGCACCATAGACAGCAATGCCGCCAATGCAAAAATCCGGCGTTTACGGTGCCGGTATAGCAAATAGGGAAATCCACATTTTTTCTGAATCGTAAGCCGGGTCCCGGTTTTTTTGCTAATGTCCTTTAACTGGGAAAAAGCAGTCCTGCCCACATTACAATATAACTCCTCTCCCTCCCGCCTAAGATTCCACAATAGAATATTCTGATGAACACACTGGTTTAAAAAGCGCTCCACCATCGGTCCCGAACAGGAAATCAGCAAATATCCCCTAAGCCACTTTAAAAAAGAAATCATACACTCTCCTTCATTGAAACGAAATTGCAGAAATCATTCCACTGATTTTCATATCCTTATTCGTATAATAAACAATTTTCAACTCTTTTCCTTCAACAATCAGCAACTGCTTCTTTGCCTGCACCTTAATGCAGGTTTCACTGCAAAGAAGGATTCCCCTGTAATTTTCAATAATCAATTCCCGATTTCCTATGAGATGTATATTGGTAAGTCCCATTACCACATCCTTTGGCAGGGAAAAGGTATTGGAAACCCGTTCCTCCACCTGCTGCGGATTAAATTTTTTCATTCTTACCCTCATTTGCCTTTTCTACAATATATGGCACGGCAACCGGGGATATGCAATAAAAAAAGAAGGTGTGCTAATCACCTTCTTTTACATTCTGTCTGCTATTTGAACTTACGTTTTCTGGCAGCTTCAGATTTCTTTTTACGCTTAACGCTTGGTTTTTCATAATGCTCTCTCTTACGAATCTCCTGCTGGATTCCAGCCTTCGCGCAATTTCTCTTGAATCTGCGAAGAGCACTATCCAATGTTTCGTTTTCTTTTACTATAACATTTGACATTGTCTCACCTAACCTCCCTCCAGTTGCAAGTTGCAAAAGTGCCAATTCAATACAACTGTTTGGGTATTATTTTTTAGCACTAAACTAGATTATACCATAAATCTTTTTTACGTCAACACATAAAAAACTATTTCTTTAAATTTTTCAAATAAAACCACCCGTCTTTATAACTATATTCATATCCAGTCTCACTAAACAGTCTATCAATCGCTTTTTTTGTGGCTGTAGTAAGATAGGAGAAATCGCTTCGTGTCAAACTACCAGTATATTCCTCATTTACTAGCATTTCCTCCTCTTTTGCTGCAAAGAACGTTTTAGAAGGGGTATTCTGCAAGGCAGAAACCTGCTGGATTCCCAGCAAGGACAGCAATCGGTTCTTTCCGGACCGGGAAATCCCTGTCGCTTCGGGATTGTCCTGTTCCGGCATGGACTGCGTCTCAGTCGATGGCGTACTCTGTGTTTCCTGACTTGCCTGTGTGGTCGCTTCTGAAATCTCAGTTGTAACCGTAGTTTCCTGTATCTGTTCTGTCGTTTCCTCCATCTCTGGTTCATCCGCAGTCGTTCGCTGGCTGGCACCATTCTGATCCCGTTTCACTGCTGGTTTGGTAGACTTTACAGTGGACCGGGTACTGCCCCCCTGCTCTATATAATCTGCCACTTCGGGAATGGAAAATACCCGGACATGTGCTCCCGCATCTTCCTGCTCCTCCACCGTGGGGTATGAAACACAGTAAGTAGGGGAAAAAGAAAGACTTGTAAGGTATGTTCCTGTACTGTCCTGATCGTATTGAAAACGGGCAAGCATCCCCGTATTCCGGGTCAACGTTCCCACCCGCCCCGTCTGTCCGGTAATAAAATTCCCAAGGGAATATAAGGCAATCTGGTATTTTTCATGTCCCTCTTTTGTTTTGCTCTTACGGATTTCCATCGGTTCAATAATGTCCGGATTGGTTCCTACCACAATATCTGCTCCCGCATCCAGCAACTTGTGAGCCATCTCTTTTTGACGGGAAGATACCGTACCGGTACGGGTATTGCTAAAATAAATATAAACCACAGCCACATCTGCATCCAGTTTTTTACTCTGTTTTACTGCTTTACAGAGTTTTTTCAAATATTCCTCCTGGGACCGAAATAACTTATTCACAGAAAAATCGTTTTATTCTCCCGGTTTAAACTTTAACGCTTCCGTATAGGAAAAAACCGCCGCTGAAATTCCACCAAAATCTTTCGTTTCATATTCGCAGACATCCTCCTCTTCCTCAAATATTCCCACCGGAACCATACCATTTTGAATAACGGTCTTTTTTGTCTGACAGAGTCCAGAATAATTGGAATCATAGGTATGGTAATTTGCCATAGCAAGCATATCAAAGCCGTAATCCCCCAGCATATTTGCAAAGTCATCCGGGGCATTGTAGTATTTGCTTCCACCATATCCAAATTCACTCCGGTTCTGTCTTCCTTTCCCCTCTCCGGCAAAAGTACCGTTCATACTGCCTACAAGGCACCCTTGATGGGAAAGGTAGGAAGATACCGGATTCAGCATATCATCGCAGGAGAACGATTTCCATGTAGCATCATAACTATTCAAAAGAATACTGTCATCAAAGGAAATGTTTCCCACCAACGCCAGCGACCCATTGTTATCGTTTTTCAGGTACTGGTAAATCTGTTCACTGACCTGGGGAAAGGCAGTCGCCTCCGGGAGAGTGATGGACCTTCCCTCTTGACGCTGCTGGTAAACTTTGGCAAAACCGAAACCTGCGCCGACAAACGCGGCGCAGAAAAATAATAAAATGATATAGAATGTCTTAAAATTCATAATTATAACTGACCCTCTAATACTGCTACAGCCTCTTTTAAAGCATCGTCAATGCCCTGGGGATTCTTTCCTCCAGCCTGTGCCATGTTCGGACGACCACCGCCGCCACCGCCAACCTTAGCGGCTACCGCTTTAATCAGATTGCCCGCATGAGCGCCCTTCTTCATCGCTTCCTCAGTAGCCATTGCCACAAGACTGACTTTGTCTGCACCTTGACTGCTGGCAAGAAGAATCACACCTTCACCTAACTGCTCCTTTAACTGGTCACCCAGATTGCGCAGAGCATTCATATCCACATCTTTCATTTTGGCAGTTAGGAACCGGACACCCTTCACCTCTACTACGTTGTCCATAACATCTCCCAATGCTTCTCCTGCCAGTTTGTTTTTCAAAGAATCATTTTCTGCCTGCAGTTCTTTGATTTCTTTCTCCATAGAAGCAATCTTGTCTGCCAGTTTTGCCGGCTCTGATTTTGCAATTTGCGCAGCATGCATAAGTTCCTGCTCCAGGTTCTTATAATACGCAAATATTCCATCTCCAGTAAGTGCCTCAATTCTTCTTACCCCGGCCGCAATGCCTGCCTCGGAAACAATCTTAAAATAGGTGATGGCTCCCGTTCTGGGAACATGGGTACCACCACATAATTCGATGGAGTATCCTCCCATATCCACAACTCGGACAACATCTCCGTATTTCTCACCAAACAATGCCATTGCTCCGGTTTTCTTTGCCTCTTCAATGGGCATCTCCTTTGTCTCTACAACATAGTCCGCCGCAATCGCTTCATTTACCAGACGTTCCACCTCGGCAATCTCCTCAGAAGTCATCGGTGAAAAATGAGAAAAGTCAAAGCGCAACCGATCCGGAGTGACCAGAGAACCTTTCTGCTCTACATGGGCTCCCAATACAGTTTTCAATGCCTTTTGCAGTAAATGGGTAGCACTGTGGTTTTTACAGGTGTTGGCACGACACTGGGAACATACGGTAAGCGTAACTTTATCACCGGTTTTCAGCATTCCCTGGGTCACTTTACCTACATGACCAATCTTTCCACCCTTTAATTTAATCGTATCCTCTACTGTAAAACTGCCATCCTTTGTTGTAATGGTACCTTTGTCTCCCTGCTGACCACCCATAGTTGCATAGAAAGGAGTTTCTTTTACAATAATAGTGGCGTTATCTCCTTCTGCCACTGCTTCCACAATCGCATCCGTTGTAAGAACAGTAATCTCACTCTCGGCTACCAATTTGTCATAACCTACAAAAGTACTGGTTAATTCCGGGTCAATCGCATCGTATACGGTAGCGTCCGCACCCATATAGTTCGTCGTCTTACGGGCTTTTCGTGCCGTCTCCTTCTGTACCTGCATGCATTTCGCAAAGCCCTCTTCATCTACAGAAAGACCCTTTTCCTCCAGAATCTCCCGGGTAAGATCCAGCGGGAACCCAAAGGTATCATACAGACGAAAAGCGTTCTCTCCATCCAGCACCTTGCTGCCCTTCTGCTCCAGTTCCTGCTCCAAATCATTGAGAATGGAAAGTCCCTGGTCAATGGTTTTATTGAACTGGTCTTCCTCCTGGTTCAGCACTTTAAATATAAATACTTTCTTCTCTTCCAGTTCCGGGTAACCTGCCTTGGAACCCTCAATTACTGTTTCTGACAACCGGGCAAGGAAATTTCCATCGATTCCCAGTTTCCGCCCATGGCGGGCTGCCCGGCGAATCAGGCGGCGAAGCACATAGCCCCGTCCCTCGTTGGTAGGCATAATACCGTCAGAAATCATAAAGGTTGCCGAACGAATGTGATCAGTAATCAGACGAATGGAAACATCATCGTCATAATTGTCCTTGTAGGTTTTTCCTGCGAATTCACATACCTTGTTGCGCAGAGCCTGAATCGTATCCACGTCAAAAATAGAATCCACATCCTGCACTATAACAGCAAGACGTTCCAATCCCATTCCCGTATCAATGTTCTTATTTTCCAACTCCTCATAATTGTTATGACCATCATTGTTAAACTGGGTAAACACATTATTCCAGACTTCCATATAGCGGTCACAGTCACATCCTACCTTGCAGTCCGGTTTGCCACAGCCATATTTTTCCCCTCTGTCATAATAAATCTCTGAACAGGGACCACAGGGGCCAGCACCGTGCTCCCAGAAATTGTCTTCCTTGCCAAATCGGCTGATGCGGGATGCATCAATCCCGATTTCCTTATTCCAGATATCAAAAGCCTCGTCATCTTCCTGGTAAACGGAAGGGTATAAACGCTCCGGGTCCAGTCCAATCACTTCAGTCAAAAACTCCCAACTCCAGGCAATCGCTTCATGTTTAAAATAATCACCAAAAGAAAAATTACCCAGCATCTCAAAAAACGTACCATGACGGGCAGTCTTTCCCACATTCTCAATATCTCCGGTACGAATGCACTTCTGGCAGGTGGTAACCCGGCGTCTCGGCGGAATTTCCTGCCCGGTAAAATAAGGCTTTAAAGGTGCCATTCCTGCATTAATCAGAAGCAGACTGTTGTCATTGTGGGGAACCAGTGAAAAACTGTTCATCCGCAAGTGATCTTTGCTCTCAAAAAATGACAGGTACATCTCTCTTAATTCATTTACTCCATATTTCTTCATCGCTCTCTTCCTCCTATCGGCGCTCTGCCAGTTCGTCTGTGATGTCTTTCCAGGTAACCCCGCGCTCTACCATAAGAACCATTACATGGTAAAGGAAATCGGAAATCTCATATTTGAGTTCTTCGGCATCCGGATTCTTTGCTGCAATCACAATCTCCGTCGCTTCCTCTCCAACCTTTTTCAATATTTTGTCAATTCCCTTGTCAAAGAGGTAATTCGTATAGGAACCCTCTCTTGGATTGGCTTTGCGGTCCATAATAATATTATATTCATCCTCAAATACGGTCAGCGGATTGGTATCATCGTATTCCTTGCGAACCAAATCCGTAAAGAAACAGGTAGGACTTCCCGTATGACAGGCAGGTCCAATCTGGGACACTTTCGCAAGAATCGTATCCTTGTCGCAGTCAATCGTAAGTGCCTTTACAAACTGGAAATGTCCACTGGTCTCTCCCTTTGTCCACAATTGCTGGCGGCTTCTGCTGTAATAGGTCATCCGACCGGTGGCAATCGTTTTTTCAAAGGATTCCTTGTTCATATAAGCCAGCATCAGCACCTCACCGGTTTTGTAATGCTGCACTACAGTTGGAATCAGACCATTTTCATCCACTTTAAAACTGTCAAAATCCAGTTCACTCTCATAAGTATTCACCTCAATATGATTCAAGGCACACTCCTGTTTCAATTCCATAATGTCTACATATTCCTCGGTGTATAAAGAAACTGCTTGTGCCTTTGTCTCCTCCAGCAACGCTACCACATTGGCATCGGTATCATAAGGAATAGAAACCATAACCGGAATCTTCACCTTGTCCATTACCTCTTTGACCGTGGCAACATAGTGCTCCCGTTCACTGCCAATTAAAAGCAACTGTCCCGCACCAAGAGATTGTACTTTCTGTGCCCAGGAAACGGCATCCTTCTCCTCTAAATCCACAGTGACAATCAAACGGTCAGAACCAAACCGCTCTGCAATCTCTTTTATAATATCCGGATTGGAAATAGCTGCAGACTTGATACATACCTTCGCAGCTCCGGCATATAACACTTTTTTGGCATCCTCCAGATTATGAATTCCACCACACACTAAAAGAGGAACGTCAATCTTCCTTGTAATGTCCTTAATCAGTTGAATATCCGGCTCTCTGCCTTCCTTCGTCGCTGTACTGTCAAAATAAGCAATCTCATCGGCGCCGCAGTCATTGTAGTATTCTGCCATCTCAATGGGATTCTCTAAACTCAATTTTGGAATAATCTTTGTATAATCCATTTTTATATGCCTCTCTTCCTTTATCCTTCTAATGTACCCTTTGTAGACAGAACGGAGGTAATCCGACTGTCAATCATCGTCGCCTCATCCAGTGCTTTGGCAAATGCTTTGAATGTCGCCTCTATAATATGGTGGTTGTTTGTCCCATCCATGTGCTTAAAATGAATGTTCATTCCTGCACTATAGGAAACGGCATAGAAAAATTCCCGAAGCATCTCTGTATCAAAATATCCTACCCGGTCTGTCGTCAACCGAATATCCTCCGACAAATAGGGACGCCCTGACAAATCAATGGCACAGAGAACCAGAGTTTCATCCATCGGCAACAGGAAAGAACCAAACCGCTTCATTCCCTTCTTGTCTCCGCAAGCCTTGCGAATTGCCTGTCCCAGCACAATACCGGTATCCTCAATCGTATGATGGCAGTCCACCACCAAATCTCCTTTTACGGTAACTTTTAAATCGAACAGACCATGTTTTGCAAAACTGTTCAGCATATGGTCAAAAAAACCGATTCCCGTATTTACGGTCGCTTTTCCGGTTCCATCCAGATTCAAATCCAGACGGATATCCGTCTCCTCTGTCTTGCGCACAAGGCTGATTTTTCTCTCTGCCATATTCACTCACTCTTTTCCTGTAAAATTGGTATCCAAAATCCCGACACCTCATAACAGTATACAAAAAAAAGTGTGTTTTGTCTATACTTCCAGAAAAAGGATTGCAAAAACAAAACGCCCGGTCAACTGACCGGACGCCTTGAAAAACGTTCCTTTTTATGATTCAAACCGCACTCGAATGGAATTGGCATGGGCAGTCAACTGCTCTGAAGTTGCAAACTTTATAATATCTTCACTCACTGGCTCCAACGCCTCCCGGCTATAGTAAATAACACTGGACTTTTTAATAAAATCATCCACGCTGAGAGGAGAAAAGAATTTTGCGGTTCCGTTGGTAGGCAGTACATGGTTTGGTCCTGCAAAATAGTCCCCTAACGGTTCGGAACTGTACTCACCAAGGAAAATTGCTCCCGCATTTTGAATTTTGGTCATGACATAGAACGGATCCTTTGTCACAATCTCCAGATGCTCCGAAGCAATCGCATTGGCAACCTCTACCGCTTCATTTATATCCTGAGTTACAAGAATGTATCCGTAGTTGTCCAGAGACTTGCGAATAATTTCTGCCCGGGACAATACCTTTAAGTACCCCTCAATCTCTTCCTCAACCTTTGCAGCCAGTTCCTTGCTGGTGGTTACCAGAATGGCACTTGCCAACTCATCGTGTTCCGCCTGACTTAACAAATCTGCCGCCACATAGTGAGCATTGGCAGTCTCATCCGCAATTACCAGAATCTCACTGGGACCGGCAATCGAGTCTATACTGACATGTCCATATACCGCTTTTTTGGCAAGGGCAACAAAAATATTTCCCGGTCCCACAATCTTGTCTACCTTTGGAATCGATTCCGTTCCATATGCCATTGCCCCAATCGCCTGAGCACCGCCACACTTAAACACCCGGTCCACACCCGCTTCTTTTGCCGCTACCAGTGTAGTTGCCGTCACTTTCCCCTCTGCATTGGGCGGAGTACACATATAAATATTGGGAACCTTTGCCACTTTGGCAGGAACAATATTCATCAAAACAGAGGAAGGATACACTGCCTTTCCTCCCGGAACATAAACCCCAACCTTATTCAGCGGTGTTACTTTCTGTCCCAGCAGAGTCCCATCGGGCTGGGCATCAAACCAACTGTTTTGGCGTTGCTTTTCATGGAAATCCCGAATATTACGAAGGGATTTGCGGATGATTTCCAGCAATCCTGCATCTACCTCTTTGTAAGCTTCCTCAATTTCCTGCTCTGTCACCTCAATATTGTCAGCCGTAAGTTCTGCCTTGTCAAATTTCTTTGTGTAAGAAAACACTGCCTGATCCCGGTTTTCCCGCACATCAGAAAGAATCTCCTTTACCGTACTTTCATACTCGGTATAGTTATTCGGGCTGCGCTTTAATAAATCTTCCAAAATACCATCTATCGCGCCTTCTTTAATCTCTACGGTACGCATCACATCTTCCTCCTTGTCCTTCTATGTAAAAATGATACTATTTTGTGTCGCTTTGCAATTGTGCCAGTTTTGTAATAATATCCCGAATCCGTTCCTGCTCCATCTTCATACTAACCTGGTTGACTACCATACGGGCAGACAGGGGACAAACTTCTTCCAATACGGTCAATCCGTTCTCCCGTAGTGTTGTTCCCGTCTCCACAATATCTACAATCACTTCAGATAGTCCCACGATTGGAGCCAGTTCTACAGAACCATTCAGTTTTACAATTTCCACAGTCTGCTGTTTGACATTGTGAAAATAATTTTTGGCAATATTGGGATATTTAGAGGCAACCCGAATCATTGCGTGGCTGTTCAACAGTTCTCTTGCAGATTCCGGACCACACACGCACATTCTGCATTTCCCAAATCCCAAATCCAGTACCTCGTACAGATTCCGTCCTTCCTCCAATATGGTATCCCTTCCCACAACACCAATATCTGCAGCGCCGTACTCCACATAAGTAGGCACATCCGTTGCTTTTGAGAGGAAAAACTTCAACTTCAAATCTTCATTGACAAAAATCAGTTTTCTCGTATCCGGGTCTTTCATTTCCTCGCAAGTAATTCCGATTTGCTCCAAAAGTCCCAATGTCGTTTTTGCCAGACGCCCTTTCGCCAGTGCAAATGTCAGGTATCTCATAGGGCACCTCCCTTCAATTCATCCAAGGTATAACATTGCTGTGAACCGTCTGCGACGGAAATCACCACTGCCTTGTCCTCTGCATCCTTCCAGTAAATAATCCGCTGGATTCCATGCTTCTTACAATGTTCTATATATTCCTCCAGTGTACTGCGGGAGGATTTTCTCGTAAGTTGTACGGTTCTTGCCTTTGAACGGTAAAACTGGGCAAGCTGGGTTGCCACCTTCTGGTGCTGCGTCATGTAAAGAATCATGGTTGCTTCTTTGTGGGTATCAATCTCCACTTTCTGATGCAGCAATGCCATCATCAATTCATCCACAAGGAAGGCAAATCCTACGCTGGGAGTATCCACACCAAATTGTTTTACAAGACCGTTATAACGACCTCCGGTCACCACAGGGCTTCCGCTTCCATAAGTATATCCCTTGAATATAACACCGGAATAATAATTGTAATTGGAAAGCATACCCAAATCAAAACTGACATAACTCTCATAACCGTAATATTCCATAATCCGGTACAACTTCTCCAAGCGGTCAATCGCCTTCTTTGAGCGGTCGTTGGATACCGCCTCCTTGGCTGCTTCCAGTATTTCCACACCACCATAAATGCTGGTAAGATTGGAAAATGCACTGGACAGACGCGGGCTCACATCCGCATCCCGGCAAATTTTTTCGATGGCAAAAGCATTCTTATTCTGAATCGCCATGCGCAGTTCATTCGCCGTCTCTTTTGAGAGACCAGCCTCTTCTACCAGCCCCCGGAAATAGTCCACCTGACCGATGCTGACCTGAAACTCCTTCAATCCCACCGCCAGAAAACAGTCAATCATCATGGACACCACTTCACCGTCTGCTGCTGAGGTATCATCCCCAATCAACTCTGCACCCAACTGGGTGTATTCATTCAGTTTTCCTTGAAGGCGGTAAAGATTTTTAAAGGTCTGCCCCTGGTACCAAAGGCGAATATGGTGCTTTTCATTGGAAAAATATTTGGAAACGCACCTTGCAATGGAAGGGGTCATGTCCGGACGCAGTACCAATGTATTGTTTTCCCGGTCAAAAAATTTATACATTTCATTGCTGGCAGCCGTTCCCTTTTCTCCATTAAACACATCAAAATATTCAAAGGTCGGTGTCTCTATCTCATCGTAATGGTACAGATTCATCACCTGACGCAGTTGTTCCATCACAATCCGCTTCTTTTTGCATTCCTCTGCATATATGTCTCTTACACCCTCCGGGGTGTGAATCAGTTTTTCCATACCTCTAACTCCTATATGTATAATAATCGTAAACCAGTATATACCGTATTCCAAAAGAAATCAAGCGTCTTCCTCAACGCCCGTCAATATCCTTTTGCAGGATTTTCAAATAATTAATATAAATTTGTTTTTCCACAGGAATAAAATAATCCTTGTCCAGTTCCTCGTATTTCATGTGTTTCAATCCACCTTTGTCCATCCGGTCCACATGGTAATGGGCCTCCCGTAACGTTAAATAATAAAACGTTTCATGTTCTTTAAAATACAACAGGAAAAAGGCGATTCCCCCCTGCTCCTCGAATTCCGTCATATACTGAATCTGGTGGGCGTGAATATTCTGCAGGGAAAACCGGTCACTGGCACATTCCTTTGCGTCAAAACAAACCGGATACCCCTGTACCACACCAATATAATCCACGGTACTTTTTTCACCGAAGTAAGCCAGCGTAATATGTCTGGTTTCCTTGTCAATCGTAATGGGGGTAATGGGGGTAGGGATTTTGTTGACCAGAGCCATTTTTGCCTCCCGGTATTTTTCATTTGTCACATTCAACAATTCTTCCAGGGTAGAACCCCGGAGTCCTCTGGAATTCCATGTTGCCATCTATTGTATCACTCCATTTCCAATCCCAGTTCCCGCAGTACCCTTTGAAATAAATCCGGCATAGGTGCCGTAAACTGTTTCCCCGCCAACTGAGGCAAATCAAAAGAATCTGGAAATTGTAACAGTCCTGCGTGTAACAACTGGTTATGCACCCCAAATTCCCGCTCATAAAACTGATTTGTGATGGCATCTCCATATTTGCGGTCGCCAATCACAGGATGACCGAGAAAAGACAGGTGGGCACGAATCTGATGGGTTTTTCCGGTAATCAGATGCACTCTTAAAAGAGTGGCTTCTCCGTTGGTCCGCACCACTTCATACTCGGTCTCCACAGGCGTGCCAATGGCACCGGAAAATGCCTCATCCTCCGAGACAATCCGCACCCGGTTCCCACTCTCTTCCTTTACAAGGTATCCCCGTACATGTTGTTTTTTCGTCACTACTCCATCTACCAGAGTATAATAGTATTTGCCGATGATCCGCTCTTTCAACGCCTTGGAAAGAACCTGAAGACCTTTGAGGGAAATCCCGGCAATTAAAATTCCTGTCGTATTCCGGTCTAACCGATTACAGACAGAAGGAGTAAAAGTGGCAAACGTATCTTCTGTTATTTTTCCCTCCTGTAACAGGTAGGACAACAGGTATTCATTCATACTGATGTCCGTATTTTGAGCCTTCTGGGACAATACCCCCGCCCATTTATTCAGCAGTACAATGTCTGCATCCTCATAGAGAACCTGAAACTGTGAGGGGAGAATGACCGGAGAAAAACTGTCCTTTTTCGTAAATTTTTCATAAGTTTCATCGGAAAAGTATACCTGAATCGTATCTCCCGGTTTCAAAATCTCCTTCCCCTCCGCCTTCTGGTTGTTCAATTTTATGTTCTTTTTCCGAAGCATTTTATAAAGAAAGCTTTTGGAACATTGGTGGAACACCTTTGCCAAAAGCTTATCCATACGTTGCCCTGCTTCATTGCTGTTCACAACGATTTCTTTCATTTAAAACTCCTATGCTATACATTATAAATCAATATTTGTTCTTTCGTCTTATTCAGCAGTTCCATATTCGTCTCGCTGTCATCCTCCATCTCCTCCAACAGTTTATTCATCTCACTAATGTTATGGACCATTACGATGTCCATGACAAGTCCTGCATCTATGAGAATCTTTGACAAATACTGTTTTACACTATCCAGGGAAGTTTTGGCTGTTATATTTAAAACGAGACAATAAATCCGCCCCTTTGTCAAATATAAATAGGGAGCATACATAATTCCTTCCTCACTAGCCAGAGTCACATCGTATACTGCAATTCCGTATTCCAGTTCCCTTGTATGCTCATCTAAATCTTCAATACTCTGTTCGTCCATCGTGTGGTAAGGCAGCACCACAATAACCGCCACTGCATGCTTGGCACCCGGAAGAACCAGCACAACTGCACAGACATAACAGACCAGAATCACAATCTTGACAGTCACAATATGAGCAAGCAGAAAAAGCACAGTTATTATGGCTGCATAAATAAGGGTTGCTATGATATGTTTTTTCTTGTAGTAGTTCATATAACCATAATCGCCTTTATTCATAAAAATGGTTCCTTTCTGTTATGGCCGGTCTGCTCCATACCTATCTGGGAAGCAGTTTTGACACCAGTTGCAGCAACTTCATACAGCCCCCATACACAGACATCCCTCTGCGGTGGTAGGCATCCTTTAGTGCCAGTTCAACTACTTTTTCCGGCTTTGCCATAACCAGTTTTTTGTAGGTCTTCATCTTGTGGTAAGTTTCTGCGACCTGAAAGAATCCGGTATCCACCGGACCCGGACAAACTGCTGTTACAGCAATCCTCCGATTTCGCAGTTCCCGGTGCAATGCCCGGGAAAAACTTAATACATATGCCTTCGATGCGGCATATACAGCAAATTCCGGCTGAGGTAAAAAAGCAGCCGCAGACGCCACATTTATAATATTAGCATTTTTTTCCATATATGGCAAGACGGCATAGGTAATCGCTGTCAGTGCACCGCAGTTTAAATCTACCATTCCGGTATTTTCTGCACAAGACAACTCTGTAAACTCGCCTATCATCCCATAACCTGCCCCATTTACCAAAATCCGCACCGTTGCCTGCGCGCTCTCTAACAATTCCTGTAAACGGCTTTGAGACGCTTTCTCAGTAATATCCATCGGCAGAATACGCACCCGTTTCGCACCCTCTGAAATTATGAATTCGCATCGGTAATCCTCTGACCCTGTGTCCACATATACATTGCGCCCCTCCCGTTCCACAATGGCTGCCGTTTCACTCAATTGTTCCTGGCGCCTTGCCACCAGCCAGATTTCGTCTATGCTTCTGTACTTTTGAGCAATCTGTACAGCAAATTCTCTCCCCAGCCCGGAGGAGGCTCCGGTAATGATTGCGATTTTCATCTTCTCTTCCCCTTTCTGTTGTCCTTGCTTTTTTTCTTTGAAGCATTTTGAATATTCTGATTCTGCGGTTGTTTTCGGATTTTCCTAGGTGGAATCAGACACTTTTCTCCAAAACCAATCAAATCTTCCCGGTGCTCCCGGTGCAATGCCTTTGCCACCAAATCATAGTTGGCAGGATTGCGGTATTGAATCAATGCCCGTTGCATGGCTTTTTCCTGAGGATTTCTCGCCACATAAACCGACTCCCCGGTTCTCGGGTCAAGACCGGTATAATACATACAGGTAGAAATGGTTCCAGGAGTCGGATAGAAATCCTGAACCTGCTCCGGCATATACCCAATATCCCGGATGTATTCCGCCAGTGTAATGGCATCTTTTAATGTGGAGCCGGGATGGGAGGACATCAAATAAGGTACCATATACTGTTTTAATCCAAGTTTGCCGTTACAGTTCTCATATTGCCGGACAAATTCCTGAAACACAGCATGTCTGGGTTTTCCCATGCAGGCGAGTACCCGGTCACTGACGTGCTCCGGTGCCACCTTCAACTGCCCGCTGACATGGTACTGACACAGTTCCTTTAAAAACCCACTCTTCTTGTCTGCCAGTACATAATCAAACCGAATTCCGGAACGGATGAACACTTTTTTTACCTTTGGAAGTTTCCTTAACTTTCGCAAAAGGGCAATATAATCTGTGTGGTCGGTATTCAGATTGGGGCAGGGGGTGGGAAACAGACACTGGCGGTTGCTGCACACTCCATGCTCCTTCTGCTTTTCACAGGCGGGATGGCGAAAATCTGCCGTTGGTCCTCCCACATCGTGTATATATCCCTTGAACTCCTTGTCCTTTGTAATCTCCTTTGCCTCCCGCAAAATAGACTCATGGCTGCGTACCTGAATGCGACGTCCCTGATGAAAGGTCAGGGCACAGAAATTACAGCCACCAAAACACCCCCGGTTACTGGTGATGGAAAATTTCACTTCTGAGATGGCAGGAATCCCTCCCTGGGATTCATATACGGGATGGTACGCCCTCATATAGGGAAGTCCGTAGACATCATCCATCTCCTGCATGGAAAGCGGTTCTGCGGGAGGATTCTGTACAACAAATTCATAGGGTTTATACTCCTCCACCAATGTTTTTGCAGTCAGACAATCAGTATTCTCGTATTGCAGTAAAAAACTTCTGGCATACTGTTTTTTACTCTCTGTCACCTCCCGGTAGGTGGGAAGTTTAATATAATCGTACACATTGTCCAGTGATTTTGCTTTGTACACCGTTCCCTTTATAAACGTAATATCGGAAATAGCAAGTCCACTGTCCAGTGCCTCGGCAATCTCAATGATGGAATGCTCCCCCATTCCGTAACTCAGTAAATCCGCACCGGAATCCAGCAAAATGGAGCGACGGACTTTGTCATCCCAATAATCGTAATGGGACAATCGCCGCAAACTCGCCTCCACACCTCCCAGAATAATTGGCGTTTTTTTGTAGACCTGGCGAATCAGATTGGAATAACAGATGGTTGCCCGGTCCGGGCGAAATCCTCTTTTCCCTCCCGGAGAAAAGGCATCCTGGCTTCGGGGTTTTTTGCTGACCGTATAGTGATTGACCATGGAATCCATATTTCCCGCACTGACTAAAAAGCCAAGACGGGGTTCCCCAAATTCCATAATGCTTTCTTTCCGCTTCCAATCCGGTTGACAAAGCATGACCACTTTATACCCATACCGCTCTAACAGGCGGGTAATAATGGCGTGACCAAAGGAGGGATGATCCACATAGGCATCTCCACAGACATATACAAAATCCGGCTGTTCCCAGCCTCTGTCATACATTTCCTGACGATTGATGGGCAAAAATGAATTCATACTGTTTCCTTTTCTTTCTCATTGCTGTAAGCAGTCCAACTCTGCTTTTGTCAATTCCCGGTAAGTTCCCGGTGCCAAATTCTCATCCAGAACCAGACTTCCCATGGAAATTCGTTTCAAATATAAGACCGGTTTGCCAAGACGGGCAAACATCTTTTTCACCTGATGATACCTGCCTTCCTGAATCGTTAAATATACCTGGGAAACCAATTCTGCTTCTCCCTGCTTTTGCACAATCTCCTGCAACCGTTCCGGCAGTTCGCAAACCATTCCAATATGCTGGATGACCAGTTTTGCCGGGGCAGTCATAAGGGGCTGCTCATCGGTTCCAATATCGATTCCTTCCTCACAAGCCGCTATGTCCTCCCCGGTAACTTTTCCTTGTACAATCACATAATAGCATTTGTCCACATGTTTTTTAGGGGACAATAAATTATGACACAACTCACCGTCATTGGTAATGAGGAGCAGTCCTTCTGTATCCACATCCAGACGTCCCACCGGAAACAAGTCTGAACGCTTTTTTTCTGTAATCAAATCAACCACCGTCGGATACCTTAAATCGACGGTGGCTGAAACAACGCCTTGCGGTTTATTTAACATATAGTATTGTCTGCAATGGTACGCAACCGCTTTGCCTTCCAGACAAATTTCAGAGTCATCCGTATCCACTTTTTGCTCTGGTTTTGTGACGACTTTGGAATCCACTGTTACCAGCCCTTTGCGAATATATTGTTTCACCTGGCTGCGGCTTCCCAATTGCATATCTGCCAAATACTTATCCAATCGAATCTGTGCCATACGTTACTCTCCTAATGCCAGGACAAATCCTCATGTTCCCGTTTCGCATCCCTTAAGAATAAATCACTGACTGCGTCCTTTGCAGATTTGTTGTAAAAAAGTACCTCATTAACCTGTTCAATAATGGGAATCTCCACGTTATACTTGGTTGCTAATAGCAGTGCAGCCTTGGCGGAGTAAACACCCTCAACTACCATCTTCACTGCATCCATAGCCTCCTGCATGGTTTTTCCCTGTCCCATCAATACTCCCGCATTGTGATTGCGGCTATGGGAACTGGTACAGGTTACAATCAAATCCCCAATTCCGGAAAGTCCGGAAAAAGTTTCCGGTTTGCCTCCCATGGCAACACCAAGACGACTCAACTCTGCGATTCCTCTTGTAATCAAAGCGGCTTTTGTATTGTCTCCATATTCCAATCCATCACAAATCCCCGCCGCCAGTGCGATGACGTTCTTCAATGCTCCACCTAACTCAATTCCCAAAATATCAGGGCTGGTATAAACCCGGAACCAGCCATTGGAAAATACATGCTGCAAATCTTTCGCCATACTGTGGTCCTCTGCACCGATAACCACGGTAGTTGGAATCCGTCTGGCAACCTCCTCCGCATGGGAAGGACCGGAAAGTACACAGACAATGGAACCCGGAATTTCATCTTCAATAATCTCAGAAAGACGCATCAGCGTTTTCTCTTCAATTCCCTTTGCCACATCAATAATAATCTGCCCCTTCTCATAGTAGGGCGCAACACTTCTGGCAGTGGAACGCACAAAAACCGAAGGAACGGCAAAGACAAGTATGTCTCTTCCCTTCATTGCCTCCTCCAGACTGTTCGTTACCTGAATTCTCTCAGACAAACGAATTCCCGGCAATTTATCCTTCTGCTCCCGCTCTTTGGAAAGCATTTCCACTTCTTTTTCATCAATCGACCAAATGGTAACTTCATGTCCATTCTCATCCAGCAGCATAGCCAGTGCAGTTCCCCAACTACCTGCCCCTAACACACTAATTTTTTTCATTTTCGTGTCCTCCCATTGTTATCCTAACACTATTTATAACCAATGTATTTGTATTTCAAAACAAAACTTTACGATTCTGATTCCAGATGGACCTCCTGCTTCGGGTCACCCAAACGCCGCTCTGTACCATTGAGCAGACGCTTAATGTTCTCCCTGTGCATGTAAAATGCAGATGCTGTAAAAACTGCTGCAAGCACATAGCATTCAATCAGATTGTCCGGATGCACATAGGAACCGGACATGCCAATATGATTCCACTGCCCCCAGCAAATCATGTTGATGAGAAAACAAGTCACCACACAAAGGGAAGCCAGCGACATATACCTGCTCACTACTACAACAAGAAGGAATACCGCGAGACAAATTACAATAATCCGCCAGTCACCAAAGGCAATCACCGCCCCAGAGGTGGCTGCAATTCCCTTTCCACCCTTAAAGTTCATATAGAACGGGTAATTGTGTCCCAAAACCACGCCAAAACCGGCATAGAGCACCAAAAGTCCCACCATATCCGGCTCTATCTGGTTAAAAATTAAGCGAATCAGAAAACAGCAAATCAGGGCTTTCATACAATCTCCGATGTAGACAAAAACCCCTGCTTTTTTCCCCAACACCCGCATGGCATTGGTGGTTCCGGAATTACCACTGCCATATTGCCGAATATCAATCCCTTTTAATCTCCCCATAATGTACCCGGTCTGAAACAGACCGAAAAAATATCCCAAAACAATACTAAGTATTCGATATAATATTAACATTCCTTTTCTTTCCTTTCTCTGGCAATAAAATGAATTGGCGTACCTTTAAAGCCAAAGGTATCCCGTATCTGGTTCTCAATATAACGGGTATACGAAAAATGCATCAGTTTCTTGTCATTAATAAACATGACAAAGGTAGGCGGCTTTACCGCAACCTGGGTCATATAGTAAATCCGCAGACGCTTTCCTTTATCTGAAGGCGGCTGTTTCATAGCCATCGCCTCAGTGAGAATCTCATTGAGCACACCAGTCTGTACCCGCAAAGCATGATTCTCAATGACAGTGTCAATCATTGAGAACAGTTTGTTCAGACGTTGCCCCGTCTTTGCAGAAATAAAAATAATTTCTGCATAGTTCATAAAGGACAGTGTCTGGCGCACTTTATCCGTAAACTTATAAATGGTTTTATCATCCTTCGTAATTAAATCCCATTTGTTTACTGCAATAATAATTCCCTTGCCCCGCTCATGGGCAATGCCGGCAATCTTGGCATCCTGCTCCGTCACGCCCTCCTCGGCATCAATGACGAGAACAACAATATCTGCCCGCTCCACTGCACTGACGGTACGAATAATACTGTAGCGTTCCAGTTCTTCTTTGATTTTATTTTTCCGCCGCAAACCTGCCGTATCAATAAAAATATATTCCCGTCCATCATAAATCACCTGGGTGTCAATGGCATCCCGGGTCGTTCCCGCAATATCGGAAACAATACAGCGGTTCTCCCCAAGCATTTTATTGATGAGTGAGGATTTCCCCACGTTCGGCTTACCAATAATGGCAATTTTCGGCCGCTCGTCCTCTTCCTGAACAAACTCCTCCGGGTCAAAATGCCGGGTCACTTCCTCCAGCATATCTCCAATTCCCAGCCGGGAAGTACCGGAAATGGGAATCGGGTCTCCCAGTCCCAGATTATAAAATTCATATACATCTGCCATCTGTTTGTCAAAATTGTCTACTTTATTGACTACCAGAACAACCGGCTTATGGGAACGCCGCAGCATATCCGCCACCTTGTTGTCTGCATCCTGAAGTCCCTGTCTGACATCTACCAAGAACAAAATCACATCTGCAGTAGCAATGGCAATTTCCGCCTGTTCCCGCATATGAGAAAGCATCTTGTCACTGGTGTCCGGCTCAATTCCTCCGGTATCAATCAGGGTAAAACTTCCATTGAGCCATGTAACATCCGCATAAATACGGTCTCTCGTAACCCCTGGGGTATCCTTTACAATGGAAATATTTTTTCCTGCCAATGCGTTGAACAAAGTGGATTTTCCCACGTTAGGACGACCTACAATGGCAACAATCGGTTTACTCATTCTATTTCCTCCAAATTACTTTCTTTGCTAAACACTTTTCTTAGTATACTGGGGAAACAGGGATTTTGCAAGCCTTTCTTACAACATTATAAAGGCTGCCAGATTCCCTCTTTTTCCATGACTGGCACGGTGAGAAAACAGCAAATCCGGATTGCAGCAAGTACAAATATCCGTTACATCCAAATGTTCCTTTTGAATCCCTGCCTGAGTCAGAATCAACTCATTTGCCTTCCACAAATCTAACTGGTATTTTCCATCCGTCTTTGCCTCAAAGATTTCTTCCAACTCTGATACTGCAAAGGATTTTTCAAACTCCTCATATACATCCCGGCTCACTTCATAGCAGTCTTTGCAAATACTAGGACCAATCGCGGCAATGATATTATAATCCATACATCCATAATCCCGTTCCATCAAATGCACCATCTTTGCCCCAATCTTTGCCACCGTCCCTCTCCATCCGGAGTGTGCCAGTGCCACTACTTTTTTTACCGGGTCATAAAAAAACAAAGGTACACAGTCTGCATAAAAAGTGGTAAGGCAAAGTCCCGGCTCATCCGTTACCAGTCCATCTACACAGGTATAATCCCGTGTCCGCACAATCCCCTTGCCAGCATCTTCCTTTGTCACCTTGCGGATTACACTCTGGTGCTGCTGGTCAGAAAACACCAACTGTTCCGGAGTAAATCCGATTGCCTCTCCCATCCGCCGGAAATTCTCGTGTACATTTAACGGGGAATCCCCTCTGGCAAAACTCAGATTCATACTGGCAAGATGCTCCTGACTGACACCTCCTAACCTTGTAGAAAAACCGTGGGTCACCCCTGCCTCTTTCAATTTGGAAAAGGTAATAAAAGGAACCCCGTTCTTTTCTTGTATCATAGTAGACTGGTTTTCGTTGCTCAGCCGAAATTCACTTTTTTGCATACTGTATCACTCCTTTTTAACGCCTGTAATCAAATGCATTGGGAAGCAGTGTGACGCATTCCCCGTCAACTGCCACAACATCAAAACGAATTGCCTGATTCAGTGAAATGTCATGTTCTTTCATGTAATACAAAGCCGTTCTGGATATTTTTCTGCATTTTCGTTCATCCACCGCCTCCAACGCTTTTCCTGAGATAGAACTGCTCCGGTATTTTACCTCCACAAAAACCAGGTATTCCTCCTGCCTTGCCACAATGTCAATCTCTCCCTGTTGCACCCGGTAATTGCACTCTAAAATAACATATCCCCGCTGCTCTAAAAAACGGCATACTTCCTGTTCCTTTTCTCTCCCCATTTCTCTCTTGTTCATTGCTATCTCCCAATTTTCCCCTTGATTCTGTCCATATCATCTACAAACACAAGAATTTCTGCCACTACACCGTATAATTCCTCAGGAATATAATCCCCGATGTCCAGTTTGAGCAAAGTTTTCGCCAGTCGGGAATCCTCATACAATGGAACATCGCTCTCCTGTCCCTTTTCAATAATCCGATTGGCAACGTATCCCTGACCGGATGCTACGATTTTAGGAGCCCCTTCTGCAGGCTCGTAGGAAAGTGCAACCGCCGCCCTTTTTTTGTTTCCTTCTTCCATCTGCACAACCTCCTTTACGCCCGCATATCGAATGTATATCGTTTAATCTGCTGGTTGCCGGGAATATCCTTCGCCAGGAAATCCTCCACAATATTCTCAACTTCTTCTTTCTTTTCCATCCGTTTTACCACTTCCGTAGACAACGTCAGCCCCAGTCCTGCAATCTGCTGTTCCAACTGGTCAATATGGGATTTCACCGTATTCATGGAACGATTGTCCTCCAAATAAAACCGTGCTGTTACCCTGCTGCCATTGAGCTGGACGTGCACATCGGTGGAACCCAGATGATCCATGTCCAGATGAAGTAACACCTGAATATCCTTCTTGTCCTTTGACAAGGCTTTTTTATTTGTATAAACATACAGTTCACTGTTGGCATCCTGATTGCTCAACTGCAATGGAATCTGAGCATAGGTATATTTCTCATTCAGCATTTGTATGAACTGCAGATTCTCATTCATATTCTGCGCCTGACGCCCCATCTGATCTCCTCCGGAGGGAAAATTCTGTTCTGCAGCAGTTGCCAGTTTTGCCGTCTGTTCTGCGAGACGGGAAAAGAGTTGCTCCACCTTTTCTGGAGATTTCACCTGTTCCGGTGTCAGTTTCCAGTGCTGCTGCGCCACACTCTCCAAAAGAACCGTATACTCTCTGGAAGAGAAAAAATGCTTTATCGCAGTGTCACTTAAACTGTTGTCATTTTTTACATAATCCTGAATTGCCTTTAACAAATCTTCTGCCGTATTATTGGGATCCAGCATAACCCGCACTGCATCCTCACTGATTCCCAGAGTCTTCAACTGATTGGCAAAGGCAGATTGAATCTCATTGGTAAAAACATACTCTCCATTTTTACCCTGAACCGGCATTCCCGCTTCATCCAGCAAAAGACTTTCCTTGAGGAAGGCGTTTCCATTCTCGTCTGTCACAACTTGTCCTGTTCCATCGCTCTGCATCCCTTCCATTCGGGCATAAAAACTCTCCACTTCCCCAGGCTCCATCACAAAGGCATCCAAAAGCGTCAACTGGGGAAGAGGCTGCTCCAGCCGGGTAGTGGTAAAAGTATCCACTACCAGCTGGTTAAACCGAAGAATATCGCCGGAAAAAGCCTCCTCTGCTCCCATGGATTCAAAGGCTGCCGTCATCTGGGTCAACACGGAATCCATCTGGGTATTCAACTGATGCGTATGCTGCTGGTACTGTTCAAACTGGTTCAGACTTTCCTGTGTGATGGGAATCTCACATCGCACCATATCGATCACAGTGGAAATTCCCGCCTTAGGAAAATTCACCAACTGCTGTAAAATTTTCATAATAGAATTGCGGTCAATGGGCATTCCTGCATCCATCAACCCTTTTACTACTGCCATATTTTTCTCATTAATCTGCAGCCCTGCTGATTGCAGGGATTTCTCAATCGTCTGATTCTGGGGACTGAACTTCTCCTCCAATAAAGGCCGGATGGTAATCCGCTCCCCGTCGTTTTCCTTTACTTCGAAATAGAGATTATTTCCGATGTTTATGGGAACATGCTCCATCAGCGTAGCACTGAGCACCTGTCCGTTGCCCAGCGAAACTGTAACAGAACGCCCAGTCATATTGGTAATTTCCCCTTTAAATACATCTCCCGGCTCCAACTGGCTAATGTTTACCTCGTTGTACATTCCGCTGCTCTTAAGGGCTCTGGATGCCATAAGACTTTTGGAATAACTGGCATTCGCCATGTTCTGGCTGGCATTCAGATTACTTTTTGTCGATGTCGCCGCAGCCGCAGTTGTAATAATTTCCATCTTACCGCCTCCTTGTCATCCTTTTTCCAACCGGTTAAAGAAAATTCTGAATAAACGTTCTGCGATGAATCGGACAAGGACCATACTTTTTGATTGCCTCTATATGTTTTGCAGAACCGTACCCCTTATTGGAAGCAAAATCGTATTCCGGGTATAACTTGTCATACTGCTCCATCATAGCATCTCTTGTCACCTTTGCCACAATACTCGCCGCCGCAATGGAAATGGATTTGGCATCCCCCTTCACAATCGGCACTTGAGGAATGGAAATCCCTGGAACCGTAACCGCATCATTTAACAGCAAATCCGGCTGCACCTGCATACCCGACACGCAATCCCGCATGGCTTTATACGTCGCCTGCAAAATATTGATTTCATCAATCACAGTATGGTCCGCCATACCAATCTGGTAATCCAGTGCCACCTCTTTAATCTCTCCACATAATTTCTCCCGCAGTTTAGCGGAAACCTTTTTGGAGTCATTAATATAAAGCAGGTCACAATCTTTTGGCAAAATTACCGCACAAGTCACCACGGGTCCTGCCAAAGGTCCCCGTCCCACTTCATCCATACCGGCTATGTAAGTATATTCCTCATATTCTCTCTCATAGCGTTTCATCTGCTCCATCCGCTGTCGTTCCTGATTTCGGCGTTCCAGTTTTTTTCTGGCAGAATCTACCAGTTTTTGTACTCCCGCACGTTCATCTGTCTGGTATTCCTCAATCAAACGGCAGATGTCCGCTTCTTCCTCTACCTGAAATTGTTTTTTTATCTCACTGATTGCCAGCATACATTCTCCTTCTGACAAGATTGAAATTATCCTGCCTATTCTACTGTTCCCATTTTTGGAAATGGCCATATTCGAAATACCACTCTACCAATCATGCGTTCTCTTGTTACATTTCCCACTTCCACGGACCGGCTGTCAGTACTGTTGTTACGATTATCTCCCATCACAAAGTATTCATTCTCTCCCAGCGTTACCGACTGTTCCAAGCGGTAATACTTGTCTTTGGCGATTGGTTCTTTTCCATACACATCATCTGCCAGCAGTTCTCCATTAATGTATATATATCCTTCCTCAATGGAAACTGTCTCACCCGGCATTCCAATAATACGTTTTACATAATTGCTTTTCTCAGTTTCCGGAAACACCACTATATCATATCGCTCCGGTTCATGAAAACGGTAACTTATTTTGTCAATAATCAACTGTTCCCCGTCTGCCAGTGTGTCATTCATAGAATTCCCTCTGACCTCGGTTTTCTGTCCTACATATTTTACGATTCCGACAGACAATACCAGCGCAACCAGAACACAAATAGCATAAACCATAAGTTCCTTGACAACATCCCCAAACGTTGCCTGTTGTTTTTCTTTTACAATGACTGCTTCCTCCTGGGAAGAGACATTCCTTCCTGCTGCGCTGGCAGCAGTTTGCTTCACAAACTCCGCTCTGGACAACACGCGTGGGGGTTCTGGTTCCTTTCCCTGGTTCTCCAACTGTCTTTGCACCAGTGCTGCCCGCCCAATCCGCATCGGTTCATTGGAAGAAGGCGAGGAGGACATGTTCGTTTCCGGTTTCCCAACAGACGGTTCCTTCTGTTTTACCACAACCGGTTTTACCGGCTTTGCAGGAGATGTCTCTGGTTCCTCTAAGCCGCCAAAAATTGCCTGCTGAATCCGCAATTCATCCTCTGACAAACCGTCTTCTATTCCTGTGTTCTCCTCCGGCTCCTCCTGCAACAAAGAGGAAAGGTATTCTGCATTCAGTCCATTCATGGAATATCCAGCAGTTTCTAATTCCTCGTCCTCAGAAGTTTCCTCCTCCGGCATAATTCCATGTTCATCCACCTTCACAGAATTTTTGGCAGTTTCCGTCAATGACGTTGTCGCACCGTATTTCTCACCTTCTCTGCCATAATAAATTGGTGCTTTCTCATGCACCTTGTTCAACTCCTCCACCGACTTCATCGGTGCAGGAATTACCCCATCTTCCCGAAAATAAGTAATCATCCCCTCATATTGGGACAAATTCTGGTTTAACTCCTCCAACGTCTTAATCCGGAAATTAGGATTGTTGATTCCTGTATTCGATTCCTTTGGCTCTTTCTCTGCCATGGTTTCACCTCCGATTTCTATTCCTTCGGATATTCCAGTGTAATCGCACCCAGTTTCCGGCTCCGGTACTCATCCAGCAACAAATCTGCAGCCTTTACCAAATCCAGTTCCGCTCCTTTCTTGATGCAACGCCTTTTTTCGGCAATCCCAGTCAAAATTGCAACCGGCTCCTGCTCTTCCTCTACTTCATAACGTTTATTCAGCGTTCCCGGGTAATGTTCCTTTAAAATTTCAATCAGTTTCAACGCCAGTTCCTCAGAAATGAGAATCTCATCATTCACAGACCCTATCAGTGCCAAACGGATTCCCACCTGTTCATCTTCAAACTTAGGCCATAAAATTCCCGGCGTATCTAACAGTTCAATACTCTTATTCAGTTTAATCCACTGTTTTCCTTTCGTCACACCCGGCTTATTTCCGGTCTTGGTACATGCCTTTCCCACAAGGGAATTGATGAAAGTGGATTTTCCCACATTGGGAATTCCCGCAATCATAGCACGAATCGGACGATTCTTAATTCCCCGTCTGCGGTCCCGTTCAATTTTTTCCTTACAAGCCGAAAGTATGGCATTCTGAATTCCCTTCACTCCGGTTCCCTGCTGGGAGTTCACCGGTACCACAGTAAATCCCTGAGATTCAAAATATTCCTTCCATTTCTTAGTATATCGGTCATCTGCCAAATCTATTTTATTCAAAAGAATCAATCGCGCTTTATTTTGCGCCAACTGGTCAATGTCGGGGTTACGGCTGCTCATGGGAATGCGGGCATCCACCAGTTCAATCACGATATCGATTAACTTTATGTTCTCCTGCATCATCCGCTTTGCCTTTGTCATATGTCCCGGATACCACTGTACGTTCATATTCTACCTCTCTTTATTTTACTTTTCTCAAACGGATTCCTTTCATTCGGGCAATTACCTTTCCCTCTATGGAATCCTTGGTCACCGCTCCCACGTTGGTAAATCGGGAGTCTTCGCTATTATTGCAGTTATCTCCAATGACAAAATACTCATCTTTGCCAAGAATAAATTCTTCATCTGCAATTCCCGCTGAAACGATTAAGTCATCAAAAGGAACGTCGTTGAGTTGTTCTCCATCAACGTAAATGGAACCATCCAGAATTTGTATTTTCTCCTCCGGCAAACCTACAATCCGCTTAATATATTCATGATCCGTTTTGGATTTTGTAATCTTAAACTTAATCACATCATAGCGCTGGGGCTTTTGAAACAAATAAGCATTCTTTGCCAGAACAACCCGATTGCCATCCTCCAGCGTAGGAGCCATGGAATCCCCTACCACAGTAGTCGTCTGAAACAGAAAATAGACAAAACAAAAAGCGAGCACAAGCGCCACCAGGACGGTGATAAAATAGTTCACTACCTGGCGAAAAATCCGGGTTCTCTGTTCTCTTTTTCGATCCATATAGATATTCATGTCGTTTCCTCACAATCTTCCTACCATTTTAAAAAAATAAAACTGACACATATTCATTATGACACATCCACCCTCAAATTTCAAACATTTCATTTTGGGTACTATCTTACAACACACTTACATCACTTTTGAAAACGAAGTGCTTCGATGTTTTCCAGCAGAGTAGGTTATAGAACTTTTCCATAAATGCGGATGATTTCTTCCTCAGAAAGATCCGGGTGACAGGAACACCCTTTTCCTTCTGGGCATTGCAGGCACGAAGCAGATTTCCAATCTTAAATCTGCTGAAAAATGAAGAAATTGCATTAAATAGTTCCTTTTCATCCTGATTTTGTGGTAAAATTGAAGTTGGCATAGGTGACCTCCTGGTTTTATTTGTTTTTAGTCAACTCAATTATACCACGGACATGTCATCTATGCCCTTTTTATTGCCTATATTGTTGAATTTTCAAGGTTCAGCACACCTTTTTGGCGTGGGAAGTTTTAGTATATTATTATTTCTTTTATATTGGAATATTTTTTGTTGCAATGTGTTTATTATGTGTCGGATAACTTTCTACTAGAACCGGGTGTGTGAAATTT
>JAQXNR010000164.1 GCA_029098105.1 Lachnospiraceae bacterium | reverse complement strand
GTACCCTCATTGACATCAATCTTATATTTAATATTCATTACCGTTGCTGGAATCAGTTTGGTTCCCAATTTGAGGAAATAATTTTTACCCGCTACCAGACGGTTGTCATCCATCCACAACAGACGGCTCGTAAACAGATTGCTAATCTGTAGCGCTCTGTCTTTACAGAGTACACATCCCCGGGAAATATCAATCTCCCGGTCTAACTCGATTGTAACTGCCTGTCCCTTGCAGGCTTCCTCCGCTTTCTGGTCAGTGACAAGAATCTCTTTGACATGAGCAGTTTCCCGGCTGGGCAAAACGGTAAGTTCGTCTCCTACACATACCGAACCTGCCTCGATTTGTCCCTGAAAACCACGGAAGGTATGGTCCGGACGTACTACCCGTTGTACCGGCATAATAAATCCAACTTCCTCCCGTTTACTGCGCACATCTACCTTCTCCAAATAAGTAAGAAGGGTATCATCCTTAAACCATGCCATATTGGAAGAAGACTTTGTAACATTGTCTCCTTCTGTCGCAGAAACCGGAATAATGTATAGGCTGTCTAAATCATATTCTGCCGTCATCAGCCGAATATCTTTTTTAATCTGGTTGAAGGTGTCCCGGTCATAATCCACCAAATCCATTTTATTTACTGCAAAAACAAAGTGCTTGATTCCCATCAATGCACAGATTCGCGTGTGGCGCTTTGTCTGTACCAGCACGCCCTGGGAAGCATCTACCAGAATGACTGCCAGATCTGCAAAAGAAGCACCCACCGCCATATTTCGCGTATATTCCTCATGTCCCGGAGTATCCGCTACAATAAAACTGCGGTTGTCTGTACTGAAATAACGGTACGCCACATCAATGGTAATTCCCTGCTCCCGCTCTGCCATCAAACCGTCCAGCAGAAGTGAATAATCAATCTCACCATTGCGGCTGCCCACCTTACTGTCTAACTCCAATGCCCGCTCCTGATCTGCAAACAAAAGCTTGGCATCATACAACATATGTCCAATCAATGTGGATTTACCATCATCCACACTTCCACAAGTTATAAACTTCAGTAAACCCTGCATTAGAAATAGCCCTCCCTTTTCCGACGTTCCATACTACCAGCTGCCTCGTGGTCAATGACACGACTTGTCCGCTCTGAAGACACGGCACTTAAGGTTTCCTCAATAATGGCATCCAACGTGTCCGCATCCGACTCCATTCCTCCCGTCAAAGGGTAACATCCTAACGTACGGAAACGAACTTTTTTCATCTGGGCATGCTCGCCCGGCAAAAGACGCATTCTCTCATCATCTACCATAATGAGATTGCCATCCCGCTCCACAACCGGTCTCTCTGCCGCAAAATACAGAGGTACGATTTCAATATTCTCCCGCTTAATATACTGCCAGATGTCTTTTTCTGTCCAGTTGGAAATAGGGAACACCCGCATGCTCTCGCCTTTTTTAATCTTTGTATTGTATAATTTCCACATTTCCGGCCGCTGATTTTTCGGATCCCATGCCTGTGCCTCATTACGGAAAGAAAAAATGCGTTCCTTTGCCCGGGACTTCTCCTCATCCCGGCGTCCGCCACCAAAAGCAGCAGTAAATCCATATTTAGAAAGAGCCTGTTTTAACGCCTGTGTCTTCATAATATCGGTATAGGCAGAACCATGGTCAAAAGGATTGATTCCCTGTGCCACACCCTCCTCATTTGTGTAGGTCAGCATGGTAATTCCCTTCTCCTTCGCAATCCGGTCACGGAATGCAATCATATCATGGAATTTCCATGTCGTATCAATGTGTAAAAAAGGAAACGGGGGCTTCTCCGGGTAAAACGCCTTCAATGCCAAATGCAACATTACCGAACTGTCCTTACCGATGGAATACAGCATAACCGGCTTTTCACATTCCGCCGCTACTTCTCTCATAATGTAGATTGCTTCTGCCTCCAACTCATCCAAATGTGTTAACTGTTTCATAGCTCCTCCTTATTTCATTCGTTGGGTTTATACCCAGCAAAACATTTAATACATCTCTTCTGAAATCGTAAAATCTGCCTCAGAATCAAACAAACCTTCCTTATATCGGTAATAAATATGGTAGGTATCCTTCTCCATATCCTTCAGCCAAAGGGGAATCTCATAAATCTTGTCCCGGAATATATCCATTGTCTGGTAAGTACCGGTTAAATCCACATAATAACTATGCCTTTTTCCTATAAAATAGATGTAGGAAATACTGTGGTCCACCGCTTTTACAAACAATACATCCTCCTGGAAATGGATTTCAATTTCTTTCTCTTTTTCTTCTTCTGCCACTGCGGATGTTTCCTCAGAAGGATTCTCTTCTTCTGAAAGATTCTCTCCCTCTGACTCCTCTTCATCGGACTGAATCCGCTCATCGGAGTCAAGAGCAACCTGCTGGTAATCAAGTTTCTGAACATTGGAAAAATCCAGTTTCTCAGAAAAAGGCTGCACCGGAATCGTACTTCCCTGCCAGTACTGTGTTTCCTCGGGGATTGTTGCCTCCAACGCATTTCCCTCCGGCAGGAATGGGTAAGCAGTAAAGAAACCGGGCTTTACATACCACTGGTTATAGGGTTCTCCCGTTTCATAGTCATACTCCTCAATAATTCCTTTATTGCCCTCCAGGTCAGGAACCAAATCACCCGCCATATTGAAAATACGACCCTGTTCCAGTTCCAGTATAGCATTGGAACGAATCCGGGAATTCGGGCATTTTGTTGTGTGCTCCATGGACACCGTCATTTTCTGCTCATCAATGGTAAAAATACTCAGGTAGGAATGCTCCTCATCCCCATCATAGAATTCAACCGGTCTTCTCCGGGCCCAGTGATTGTCATAAACAATCATCTGAATCGTATCCGGATTTCCATCCAGGTTCTCCTCCAACTGATAGGCGGCATGCTGCTGGTAAATCCACTTTACATCTCCCACTGGCGAAAGCACCTTGTCCTCCACACTGGTTCCCTTCCACATCTCAGGATTTGACAGTACCCATACCAGTTCCTTCGTATCCCAATTCACCTTCACAACGGTGTGAATGTTACGCATACTGACAATCACCGAATGGTCCTTCGCATTGTAGGAAACCGCATTGACATGACACCAGTCCGTCCAACTCTTATATGTGTCATCAAACAAATCATCCATATTCAGAGAATCTACAATCTTTCCAGTATTGCGGTCCAGTTCGATTACCATATTCTCATCATGTCCATGGAAACTGTTGGAACCAAGCAAAATGTTGCCTCCCGGCTCCTTCTCCCGGGCGCAGTGGTGAAATCCATTCTCATAAAAATACGTTTTGTAAATTCTTCCCAAATAGTCCATTTCATAGGCCATACATGCCTGAGAAACAGAATAGGAAGGCACATCCACCCATTTTTCCATGTAGAGAAAACGTCCTCCAGAGAGAGGAAAAATGCCGTATGCCTTTGTCCGTCGGCGTAAATACCAGCGAATATCTCCGTTCTGGTCAAAGGCACAGGTATTAATGTGCAGTCCCCCGGAAATGAGAATCATATTGTATGCAGAAGTCCCACTGCGCTTCTTGACGGAAATCATATCCTTCATCTTCTCCGGCAGTTCCTTCGTAGTCACGGTTACCGTACGCTCTGCTACTACCTTTCCCTTGGTATCAAGCAGTTCCATGTGAACCGGATTCTTGGTAGCCGGGTACAGTCCAAGAATTGGCACCCTGTGGTAACAACAGGGTTTCAACGTCATAGTATAATCCGCATTCTTCGTCTTACCCTTCACCCTATAACGCAATCCCATAGGTTCTTTTGTATAAAAAATAGCTACCGCAGTCAAAGGTGCCTGATTGTGCGGGTCTAAAACAATCATCATATCTTCAAAACGGTAATACTTCTTTCGCGAAATCGATTCCAGCAAATGCTCTGTCCGGTAGGAAAGCATCGCATAAGAATGGCTGGAACGAATTGTTGCACTCTCAATCCGTCTTCTTCCCCGACGCTTAACATATTCTGTATGCTGTCTGGACATCCGTCGTGCCCACAAAGTAGTCCGGTAAGAAACTCCCATTGAGGGGGAATTCGGACTTAATAACTTTTTCACACCATGCTTCAATCCCATAGGAATCTTTTCCGGCAAAGAACTATATCGGTATTGGTAACGCAATTTTTTCATATTCATAAACACTACTCTCCTACCATTTTTTACCTTATTTTCTCATATGTTTATGTAGTTTATGTGAGTATTATCTCCTATAAATTACAAATTTACAATAGGATTCCACAAATTTTTTGCAAAAATAAAAACTTCATACAGGCTATTTGGCACACAAAACGCAACCATCAGCATGTATGAAGTATGATAAAATATTATAATTGTAGTTTTTGCTAAAAATTTCAACAGTTTGCCATTGCCCTATTACCCGGTGCCTTTTCCACACTACGTTTTGCCCGAAGCATAACCAGCATGACAAACACACCTATAAGACTCACAAATATGCTTGCCACCATCAGTGCCTGTAAACCAAAAGCCGCCTTAATACTACCACATAACAGAGATGCTATCGCCTCTCCAATTCCCACCGTTGCCACATTAATCAGGGAAACACCCTTGACCACGTCGCCCTCCGGCAGATTCTCCATAACGAAAAATACACTGCCTGCATAAAAAATACCCAATCCCAGAAGTTCCAGAGACTGGGACAAAATCAGCACAAGTACCGATGGTGCAAAGGTAGTAGCCGCTGCCCGCAACGTACAGAACAGACTGCAGCAGACCATAAGTTTGTCGATGGAAATATACTTTTTCATTTTCATAAATACCAACGCGGTAGGTATTTCTGCCATCGCCAGCACAAACTGGGCAACTCCATAATCGGTATGACTGCCTCCGAGATTTTGTACTACATCAATCATAAAAGTAGCATTGAGATTATAGCCCATAAAAGTAAACATACATGCCACTAAAAACAATACATATTTGGGAAAGTAACGTAACAGATATCCCGCAGTGTGAACCTGGGATTCTCTTTTTTCCGGCACTGCCTCAATCTCCTGAATCGTACACCGCTCCTGTAACAGAGAAGCACTCTTCCCCCAGGTAAAGTCCACTTTATCCATGACCAGGTTACTAATGAGCAAAAGCACAGCAATTCCGATTTGCAATAGTAAAATATGAGTCACCCCAAAGGTATCAGCAAACACCCCTACCACGACGCAAAAGATTGCCCAGGTAAACGAACCACAGGCTCTGGATACGGTATAGTTCAATTTCCTGCCGTGATTCATATATTGAATGGACAAGGAATCAATCAACGGGGAAATACAGTTGATGGTAGCACCCAGAAGAATAAATATCACTACCGCCCCGGCAAACCCCATGTCCACTGCCCAGAATACCCAGGCGGTTCCCATACTCACCACCGTCAGCAAAGCAATAATGTATTTTAAAGGAACCCGCTCGGCATATTTGTCAGAAAAACTGGCAATCAATACCTGAAAGACAACTACCGACGTATATTTGACCGCATTCAACATACCGATTTCCATGCTGTCAAACCCTTTTGCCTCCAGCAGTGGCGTCACATATGCCATAGCAACCGCTGCCAACATCCAGTACATTCCCTGTAGCACTGCATATTTTATAGTCAGTTTCTTCTCTTCCATTTCACGCCTCCTTTGTCCACATCTCATGCATGTCCTGCGGCGCAATGCTTTTGCCCTTAATGTAAATACGGAGTATCCCACAATTTGAGTTTTGTTCCGATTCCATTTTTCAATGCATTCTGCCAGCATTCATAGCCCCAGCCTACATCCTCAATCGGCATACCACCTACACTGACCAGAAACATCTGGTCATCACTGGTCCGCCCGGGTGCAATCCCCCTCACAATGTCTCCCAGATGGTAGACTTCACTCTTGTCAATCCATCCATCTTCAATCATATTAACAAAGAACATCCCCGGTGTACCGGAAGACTTCCGGTTTCCATCCTTGTCATATTCCTGATATACCTTGATGTATTCCTCATACATGTGAATGTTGTCCACTACCTTTGTCATATTGTCCCGTATAAATTCATGGCTGGAAATATCCATCGTACCGGAGGAAATGACTACGCATCCCGGCTTAAACCATTCCGGTTCAAACATTGGCCACTGCCGGTTGGCAACCGATACTGCTTCGCTGATAATATCTGCATCCCGGACAGCCTCCTCCAAATCATCGCATATAACAATGTTTTTCACCTGCGGATAGTCTTTCTCAATAAATTCCTTCATCTCCAGTGCCGTCTTGGAAGTCTTTGAACTTCCTTTAATCTTCACTGTATCAATCTGGTCAAATTTTGCCATATAAGCCATAAGACAAGTACGATTTACCACCCCGGGACCAATCAGGGAAATCACCCGGGAATCTTTCTTTGCCAGATGCAGCGCTGCCAGTCCCGGCATGGCTCCGGTACGCATGGCGCTGAGCAGATTGGCGGACATATAAGCAAGAGGCTGCCCGGTCTCTACATCATTTAATGTCACCATTAAAATAGAGCGGGGCAGCCCCTTTGCTGCATTTCTTCCATTGGAACCATACCATTTTTGTCCCACCAGATGGAATCTTCCTCCCAGGTAGGCAGGCATCGCCATAAACCGCCGGTCCCGGGAATCCTCCAGAGGAAAATCCGGAATGTCTGACTTTCGCGGAAACATCAACTGAATTCCGTGGTCATTCCGGTGCTTTCCTCCCATCATGCAATCGCCCTGACTTAACAGGGAAACCACTTCCGCCATGGTATCCACACATTTTCCTGCATCCATGACACCTGCCTTGAGCATGTCTTCCTCATCCAAATATAAAAATTCAATCCTTGTATCTGCCATTCTCTCTTCCTCCTAAAATAACATATCACATGGCATTAGCACGTTTTCTCGCAATCCGGATACTGGTAATCAAATCCTTAATCAAATAAGCCGCGATTGCCACCGCACAAACACCAAATATAATCGTAGTCAGTGCATTGATTTCCGGTGAAACGCCCTTTTTAATCATAGAATATACCTTCATCGGCAGTGTGGTCGTCTCTGCATTTGCCAGAAAACTGGTGACAATCAAATCATCCAGCACCAGAGAAAATGCCATAAAGGCTCCTGCCATCACGCCGGGCATAATCGCCGGAAGGGTAATATGCATAAATGTGTAGAAACGGTCTGCTCCCAAATCCAGAGATGCCTCTTCAATGGAAGGATCCATACCAACCAGTCTCGCCTTTACTGTTATGTACACATAAGGTAGTACCAGTGTTGCATTACCAATCACAATCGTTCCCATACTCAGTCCAATATGTCCCATATTGAACACAAGCAACGTTGCTACTGCCAACACGATTTCCGGAATAACCAACGGGAAATAGATGGAATTCATAATCAGTTTTTTCCCTTTGAATTTTGCATTCTTCAATCCCACTGCGCCAACCGTTCCTAAAACAACTCCGATGATTGTAGCAATGACCGCAATGAGCAGCGTTTTTCCAAAAATCTCCCAGAGCATACTGTCATGAAACAGTTTCGTATACCATTTCGTTGTAAATCCCTGCCATACAATATTGGCACGGCTGTTATTGAAAGAATATACAATCATCACAACTACCGGTGCGTAAAAAAACAAGAACAGCAATGTTGCATAGATTCTTCCAACGGTAGTAGAAATTTTCTTTTTTACATGTCGTCTATTCATAAGCTATGCCCCCAAATCGTCTAAGTCGCCACCGAGTTTCGTATAAATAAATACCATGAGTAAAATCACGATTGCCAGTACCATTGCCAGTGCCGCTCCAAAAGGCCAGTCACGGGAAATCGTAAACTGACGGTAAATCAGATTACCAACCATCATGCTGGTTCCTCCTCCCAGCATATCGGTAACCATGTAATAACCAATACAGGGAATAAAAGTCAGGATGACTGCCGCAAAAATTCCCGGCGAAGTCAAAGGCAATGTTACTTTTAAAAAAGTCTTAACCGGTCCTGCCCCCAAATCCTTTGACGCCTCAATCAATCCTTTGTCCAGTTTTTCGATAGAGGAGTACATAGGAAGTACTGCAAAGGGGAGAAACATATAGAGCATACCTATGATTACAGCAAAATTGTTATACAACAAATCCAGAGGTTCCTTGATTAATCCAATGTTCATTAAAAAGGTATTGATGATACCGGAACTGTTCAAAAGAATTACAAAACTGAACAGAATTACCAGTCCGCTTACCCACAAAGGAAGCATCAGCAAAACCGTCAAAATACCTGAGGTTTTCTTTTTTACGCTGGCAATAAAATTAGCCAAGGGATACCCCAGCAACACTGTCAGCAGTGTCGTCCAGAAAGCAATCAGCAGTGATTGTTTGATGACCGTAAAATATACCGGTTTAAACATTTCTGCATAATTTTCCAACGTAAACTTATACACAATCCGTCCCAGTGCACCTTTTGTCATGAAACTCATGAACGCCAGCAACACCATGGGAAGCAAAATAAACAGCACCGACCACAAACTGATGGGAGCACACATAATAAAAGAAGAGAGTCGTGCTTTAAATGATTTTTTGTCTTTGTGTTTCTTTTTCACCACCGGAGTCTCCGGTACTACATCACTCGTCTTCGTCATCGGCTTTCCCTCCTTCAATATCTCTTGCAGCATCCGTATTGACCAGATTTTTCTCCTTCAGCATAATGCCTTTGTCCAAATCCCAGTAGAGGTATACCATATCCCCTACCTGCGCCAAATCCTCTGCACTGAAACGGTTTACCTTGATTTCTGTTCCATCATTGAGCGTAATCATCATCTTAATCAGATTTCCCACATAAATATGTTCTTTTACCACGCCTTTGATGCTGAAACCTTCCACCGGGGTTTTGGAAAATAACATATTTTCGGGACGCACTGAAATTGCCACCGGGTCATTGACCTGAAACTTATGCTCCGGATCCAGTGCTGTAATTCGTCCTACCTCAGTACCAACGAGAGCCTTTCCATCTTCTCCGCAATTCAGTACAACTGCATCCAGAATGTTGGATTCTCCAATAAATCCAGCAACAAACTTTGTTTTCGGGTGCTCGTAAATATTAATCGGGGTATCAATCTGTTCCATAATGCCCTGATTGATGATGGCAATCCGGTCACTCATCGTCAATGCTTCCTCCTGATCGTGAGTGACGTAAACGAAAGTAATTCCCAATTTTTTCTGCAACCGCTTCAACTCAATCTGCATCTGCTTTCTCAACTTCAAGTCCAATGCTCCCAGCGGCTCATCCAAAAGCAGTACTTTAGGGCGGTTAATCAATGCTCTGGCAATGGCAACACGCTGCTTCTGTCCACCAGACATCTGATTGATGCGGCGTTTTTCAAAACCTTCCAACTGCACCATTTTCAGCATTTCCTTAACCCTTGTTTTAATTTCATCCTTGGGCACCTTTTTTACCTTCAACCCATAAGCTACATTGTCAAATACATTCATGTTCGGGAACAAAGCATAATTCTGGAAAACTGTATTGACATCGCGCTGATACGGCTCCTTCTTCTCTACGCTCTCTCCCTGCACTTTGATGATTCCTGTTGTCGGCAGCTCAAATCCGCTGATCATACGCAGTGTGGTTGTTTTTCCACAACCGGAGGGGCCCAGCAACGTAAGGAATTCACCTTCTGCAATATTTACATTCATATTTTTTACAACATGATTTTCTCCATACCATTTATCCACATTTACTAATGAAACTATTGTTTTACTCATATGCATGTCTCCCTTACATTCTATTTTTCAGGCACTTACCTGCTATTTAATCGCATCCACACCACGCTCGTTTGTACGGATACGCATAACATCCAGAACATCGGTGACAAATACCTTACCATCACCATTCTTACCCGTTCCCACAGCCGTGGCAATATCCGCCAGAATATCTTCAATCTGGTCATCCTCCACAACTACAAATGCCATAATCTTAGGGAGCAGATTAATGTCATCTCCGGTAAAATTCATTTCCGGCAAATACCCTTTCTGACGTCCACATCCCATAACCGATGTTACGGTCATACCCTGGCAGTTATGACCTGCCAGCACTTCCTTCAATCCAACAAGTTTCTCCGGTCTGGTTACCACTTCAATTTTTTTCATACCATTTTGCCTCCTTATTATACTATCATCGCAGGAACCGAACATCCCGGTTTCTGCGCATTTCTTCGTTACAATTACTGATTTCCCATCAATTCTGTATAATAGGTATCCATAATGTTAATCTGGTCATCATTTACTGCAACCTTCCATGAGTTGTTATATAACTCCTCATACCTTTTAATTGAAGGGTTGTCATAATATCCTTCCGGCAGATATTCTTCAATGACTTCTTCTTTCAACACTGGAACACCACCGTATTCCTCATAATCCTTCGCCAATTCCTCCGGCTTCATCATAAAATTAATTAACTCCGTAGCTGCCTCTGCCTTCTTGGAAGAACTGGGAATTCCCCAGTACTGACAGAAATACTCATTGGGAGAATCCAAATCGGCAATCTCGAATTTATCCCAGTTATCCTTCGTATCGTTACACAGCGTAGAATAATCCCAACAAAATGCTACGGAACATTCTCCATTTTCCAACTGGGAAACTGCACTCTCACCTACAAAAGCCTTTACATTCTTCTTAATGTCGGTCAATAAATCATTGGCCTCCTTGATTTCCTCTTCGCTGGTGGAATCTGCACTGTAACCCAATGCTTCCAATGCCATTCCATATAAGGAAATCGTAGAATTTACCATTGCTACTTCACCTTCCAGTGCCGGGTCTGCTAAATCCTTAAACGATTTAATCTCGATTGGACAAGTCTCCTTGTTGTAAATAACACAGGTATAACCCGGTGCCATATCCGGTGTTGTATACTCCATGGCCTCATCTCCAATCGCACCGCCTACACTATCAATTAAATCTTTCTGGTATGTCAGTTTTTCCGTATCCAGTTTCGTGAGCAATTCGTTGTCCACAAAAGATTTTACATAGGCGGACTCAATATCCACCAGATCGTAATCGGCACTGCCTTCAATCAATTTGGAAATAATCGTATCTGTATTATCAATAAAACTTACATTTACATGGATTCCCGTTTCCTCTTCAAAATCCTCAAATACCTCTTCGGACCATGTTCCATCCCACACCATGATATTCAGGCTGTCTACATCTCCTTTGCTGTCGCTCCCCCCGGACGAACCACATCCACTCAAACAAGTTACCGTCATTGCAAGTAATAAGATTAGTGACATCATTTTTTTCTTCATAAGCGTTACCTCCTTTAACAAAACAAAAGGTCAACGGGGAACCGTGTCCTCGTTGACCTTCTCTTCCATGGAATCTCTTCCATACATATTCGCTTTTTAAAATTAACTACAGTTAAATTTATGTGATAATAGTAGCACTCCCTTTTTGAGATGTCAACTACTTTTTTTAAAATTTTAAAATGCTCTGTTATAAATTTCTATAATGTCCTCTTTTGTCAGGGGCACAATGTAGTTGCCACACTCCACCACTGCCTTCTCTGCCATCTCTTCGAATTTATCCTTTTCTGTAATTCCCATTTCCCGCAATGTGGTAGTCAGTCCCATGTCCACAAATACCTGTTTCGTCATGGCGATGGCATCCCTTGCAATGTTATATTCTCCTTTGTCCTCGTGAATACCAAATACGTTTCTGCCGTAATCGGCAAACATCTTGACCGTCTTGTCATTTAAAATATACTCCATCCAGACCGGAGTCAAAACTGCCAGTCCATGGCCATGAGTAACATCATAATAGGCGCTAAGCTGATGCTCCATCGCATGGCAGGGCCAGTCTGCTCCCTTACCACACCCAATAAAACCATTGATTGCCCAACTGGATGTCCACATTAAGTTCGCCCGGGCATCATAATCCTCCGGGTTCTCACAGGCAATCGGACCATAATGAATACAGGTTTTCAGCAGTGCCTCCATAATCCGTTCCTGCATGAAGGCTCCCGGTACACCGTTAAAATATAACTCAAAAATATGAGACATAATGTCTGCTGTTCCGGATGCCGTCTGATAGGGCGGTACACTAAAGGTATAAGTAGGATCCATAACTGAATATTTCGGATAGAGCAGAGGATTTCCCATACCCACCTTGTCTTTCGTTTCCTCATTGGAAATTACCGCAAACACATCCATCTCGGAACCGGTGGCGGCCAGCGTCAAAACAGACACAATCGGAAGTGCATTTATTATTAGATTGTCATCTAATACCACATCCCAGGCATCCCCCTCGTAATAATATGCCGCAGCGATTGCCTTGGCACAATCAATGGTACTGCCTCCGCCAATCGGAAGTAACACATCAATGCCTTCCTCCCGGCAAAGGGCAACTCCTTTGTTTACTGTCGTAACCCGGGGATTCGGTTCCACACCGGACAACTCTGCAAAAGGAATCCCGTTCTTCTTCAACAGTTCTGTCACTTCGTCATATAATCCGGTGCGCTTAATGCTGCCTCCACCATATACAAGTAACGCCTTCTTTCCACATTTCTTTACAAACTCCGGCAGTTTTTCAATCTGCCCCTTTCCAAAAGCCACCTGTGTGGGAATACTGTAATAAAAATTTTGCATTTTGTTTTCTCCTTTCCAAATTATGTTTTAAATAGGCAATTGCGAAATAAGATGTTTTCAATACAATAAACACAATTTATATAACATTCGCTTCGTTGTCCTCCCTTCGGTCGGTACAAAGGCGCTCATTTATATATAAATTTGTGTTTATTTAATTGAAACATATGATTTTCGCGATTGCCTATTATATGAGTAAGTGGCAAAGGAGAAATCTATGCTAAATGAAGCAATTATATTTGCAACAAAGGCACATGCGGGACAGGTGCGCAAAGCGACCCGGATTCCCTATATTTTGCATCCGATGGAGTGTGCCGTTATTGTGTCAGCAATGACAATGGATGAGGAAATGATAGCAGCAGCAGTATTGCATGATACGGTGGAGGATTGTAAAGGGGTTACCATTGATGTCATCCGGGAACAGTTTGGAGAGCGGGTGGCACATTATGTTGCCCGGGAATCGGAAGACAAATCCAAGTCCTGGCAGGAGCGTAAGCAGGCTACGATTGAACATTTGCAGAATGCACCGATGGATGAATGCATCCTTGTACTGGCGGACAAATTGTCCAATCTACGTTCCATTGCCCGGGATTACAAGGTGTTTGGAGATGATTTATGGAATCGTTTTAATGAGAAACGTAAGGAACGTATTGGATGGTATTACCGTTCGATTGGAGAAGCCATTTCCTGTCTGTGCGAATACGAGGAATATAAGGAATACCAGTGTTTGCTGCAGCAGGTATTTGGAGAAGAATAATTTTGCAGGAAAGGAATTGGTACAGAATTTATGAAAAAAACGGCGAGACATAGGAATGAGACTGGAAAGAGAATTGCAAAGTATTTTCTATGTATGTTTTTGGCAGGCTGCATGGCTGTTTCTGCTTTGGGGGCGGGAACCGTTGCAGTATCCGGGGCAAAAAAGGATACAAAAACAAATAATACGACAGAGGAGAAAGAAGACAAATACCCTTACCTGATTCAGGTCAATAAGGGTACGAATGTAGTGACGGTATACAGCAAGGATGAAAAAGGAAATTATAAGGTTCCGGAAAAAGCATTTGTCTGCTCTACCGGAGTAGATACGCCGGTGGGAACCTTTAAGACACCGAACAAATTCCGATGGCAGCCGTTAATGAATGAGGTATGGGGACAATATTGCACACAGATTAGTGGGAATTACCTGTTTCATTCGGTTTATTATGATTCCCAGAACCCTGCGGACGTGAACATCCGTGCATATAACCTGTTGGGTACAACCGCTTCCCATGGCTGTATTCGTTTGACCTGTGGAGATGCCAAGTGGATATATGATAACTGTGCTCTGGGAACAACCGTAAAAATTATAAACGGAACAAGTAAGAATGACCCGTTAGGGAAACCAAAGGCAATGAAGATTTCCACGGGGTGGGATCCTACCGACCCCAATCCGGAAAATCCCTGGCACAATCAGAGATTGAAGATTACTTATACTGGTCCGAAAAGCGTGGAATACAATTCTAAACTTAAAGATTTGAGCAGTTATGTGACGGTGCAGGACATATGTGGAACTACCGTGAGTAAGAAAAAGTATTTGACGGTAAAGGGATCGGTAAATACAAAGAAACTGGGTAGTTACAAGATTACTTATACGGCAAAAGACAAAATGGGAAAAGTGACAACGAAACAGTGCACGATTCAGGTAAAGGATACAAAAAAACCGATTTTGAATGGCGTGGATACAGTGACCGTGGAGCGGAATGGAACATTTGACAAAATGAAAGGTGTCTCTGCCGTTATGGTGTCTGGAAAAAAACTGAAAAAATCAAAGATTAAAGTAACCGGAGCCAGTGTAAATACCAGCGTTGTTGGAACTTATACTCTGACCTATTCTGTAGTTGGAACGAATCACAAAAAGCGGACCAAAGTTCGAAAAGTAAAAGTAGTAGATACGAAAAAACCAGTGATTCAAAATGTGACAGACAAAGTTTTAATAGGTACTTCAGACGTACTGTCAGAGGAAGAAAAAATAGCCCAGATTCAGAGCGATGTGCTCAGCCAGATTAAGATTAAGGATAATAGTGTGGAAGTAACTAATCCAGCGTCTTGGACTACGGTAGAGGTAGTGAAAACAACCGAGAATGTATATTCCGTAGTTGTAACAGCCAAAGACAAGGCAGGAAACCAGAGCCAGGTTACGGTACAGTATACACTGCAGTTTAATTAAGGAGGAAAACTATGAAGACAGACATTGAGATTGCACAGGAAGCAGAGTTATACCATATCAAGGATGTGGCGTCCAGATTGGACATAGGGGAAGAGGATTTGGAGTTTTACGGAAAATACAAAGCGAAATTGTCAGATGAACTGATGAATCGTATCGCACAACGCCCGGATGGAAAACTGGTTTTAGTCACTGCCATCAATCCAACCCCGGCAGGAGAGGGAAAGACCACAATTACAGTTGGTCTTGGTGAAGCCCTGGGGCAGTTGGGGAAAAAGGCGGTCATCGCTTTGCGGGAGCCTTCGTTAGGTCCATGCTTTGGAATTAAAGGCGGAGCGGCAGGAGGCGGTTATGCCCAGGTAGTACCGATGGAAGATTTAAACCTGCACTTTACCGGCGATTTTCATGCTATTACTTCCGCCAATAATCTGCTGGCAGCCATGCTGGACAACCACATCCATCAGGGCAACGCGCTGGGCATTGATCCCAGGCGCATAACCTGGAAGCGCTGCATGGACATGAACGAC
>JAQXNR010000163.1 GCA_029098105.1 Lachnospiraceae bacterium | reverse complement strand
CACGGTTGTACCCATTGACAATGGTGACTTCAAAGCAGTTACTGCCAATCTATGACAAGCCTATGATTTATTATCCATTGTCTGTTCTGATGAATGCGGGGATTCGTGAAATTCTTATTATTTCTACGCCGGAGGATACACCTCGGTTTCGGGAATTATTAGGGGATGGGCACCAGTTTGGGATTGAACTGGACTACAAAGTGCAGCCCAGCCCGGATGGACTGGCGCAGGCGTTTATTATAGGTGCCGATTTCATTGGAGATGATTCCGTTGCCATGGTTTTGGGGGACAATATTTTCCACGGACATGGTCTGCGTAAACGGTTAAAGGCGGCTGCGGCAAAGGAAGTTGGAGCTACGGTGTTCGGTTACTATGTGGATGACCCGGAGCGCTTTGGTATTGTGGAATTTGATTCCGAGGGAAAGGCAATTTCGATTGAAGAAAAACCGCAACAGCCTAAATCTAACTATTGTGTAACAGGTCTGTATTTTTATGACAATAAGGTAGTAGAATATGCAAAGAATTTGAAACCATCTGCTCGGGGAGAACTGGAGATTACAGACCTGAATAAGATTTACCTGAAGAATGGGGAACTTAATGTTGAGGTATTGGGGCAGGGATTTACCTGGCTGGATACAGGAACCCATGAATCTTTAGTGGATGCGACAAATTTTGTAAAAACTGTGGAAACTCATCAGCATCGTAAGATTGCCTGTTTGGAGGAGATTGGATATTTGAATGGCTGGATTACGAAGGAAGAAGTGCTGGAAACATATGAAGTGCTGAAAAAGAATCAGTATGGTGCTTACTTGAAGGATGTAGTGGATGGGAAGTATTTGGAGGTATAGTTAGGATGGTAAATGTCCTGATTTCCACTTATAATGGTGAAAAACATATATGTGAACAGATAGAGAGCATATTGGTGCAAACATATCAAGCGTTTCATATTTATATCAGGGATGATGGTTCTACAGATTCTACTTGGAATGTATTGCAAAGGTATAAGACTTATGAAAAGATTACTCTCATAAAAGGAACGAATCGAGGATATGGATATAGTTTTCTTTCACTGCTGAAACAGGCTGAAGCAGGAGATTATTGGGCATTTTGTGATCAGGATGATGTGTGGGATTCTAAGAAACTGGAAACGTCAATAAATAAACTGGAGCGAATGCCACCAGATCAGCCGAATATGTATTTTCATAATTTTGAACTGACAAATGAATGTTTAGAACAAGTTGGTGTATATCAAAACAAGATAAAAGGTTATTGTTTTAGACGAAGTATTACAGAATGTCTCCATATGGGATTTGCAACGGTTATGAATCGTGAATTGCGTAATTTAGTCTTACGTGGAGATATTGAAAAAATACCAACCCATGACTGGTGGACAGAACTGGTTGTGATGGCGTTTGGAAATGTGTATACAGATGATCAGATTCTTGCGAAACACCGGAGATTGGATTCTAGTGTGTCAGGCATGAATATTAAGAATAGACTTCGCTGGTTAAAGACAACGTTCCAAACTCGATCAGATATCTTGGCGCTGGGACATGAGTTTGTATGTGCGTATGGAGATATTATGGTAGATAAAAAAGAACGAAACACGATAGAACTTTTTGATTGTGAAAAATATAGTCTTGTCAAGAGCATGAAAAAGTGTTTATATCCCAAACGATGGCGGGGGAGTATAGCCTCCGAGTTAGTGTGCCGTTTTTTAATGCTGATTGGTAGGATGTAGTTGACAAAAGTGATTTTTAATGGAGTTATTTATGAGTAATGGAAATCAAAAAATGTTATTTTTCTTAGCGAAAAATGATTTTAAAAATAAATATGCTGGATCAATATTTGGAGTTTTTTGGGCATTTTTGCAGCCAATAGTAATTATTTTGTTATATTGGTTTGTGTTTCAAGTAGCATTTGGAAGTGGAGATGAAGATGGTGCCCCGTTTGTTTTATGGTTAATGGCGGGTTTAATTCCATGGTTCTTTTTTTCGGAAGCTTGGATGGGAGCTACGAATTGTTTTATTGAATATAGTTATTTAGTAAAGAAAGTAGTGTTTGACATAAAATTATTGCCACTTGTTAAAATTATATCATCATTATATGTCCATGTCTTTTTTGCATGCTTAATGATAGTTTTTTATGCGTTTGCAGGACTTTTTCCTGGAATTATAA
>JAQXNR010000162.1 GCA_029098105.1 Lachnospiraceae bacterium | reverse complement strand
GTTTGCGGTCAAGCGCGGAGATTTGGCTACCTATGAGGGAGATTGTTTCCTTGGAATTGATGCCGGCTCCACTACAACTAAGATTGCTCTTGTAGCTGAAGATGGATCTCTTCTCTATGATTTTTACAGCAATAACAACGGAAGTCTTTTGAAAACAACACTGTCTGCACTGCAGGATATTTTCTCCAAAATGCCGGACAGTGCGCGCATTGTAAGAGCCTGCTCTACCGGATACGGAGAACACCTGGTAAAAGCAGCCCTGATGCTGGACGAGGGTGAGGTAGAAACTATTGCCCATTACTACGCCGCCGCTTTCTTCAAGCCGGATGTAGACTGTATTCTGGACATTGGCGGTCAGGATATGAAATGTATTAAGATTAAAGACGGCGTGGTGGACAACGTAATGCTGAATGAAGCATGTTCCTCCGGTTGTGGTTCCTTTATTGAGACTTTTGCCAAGTCTCTGAATTACCAGATTGAAGATTTTGCCAAGGTAGCCTTATTTGCGGAGCATCCAATTGACCTGGGCTCCCGTTGTACGGTATTTATGAATTCCAAAGTAAAGCAGGCGCAGAAGGAAGGCGCTACCGTAGCAGACATCTCAGCCGGACTCGCCTATTCCGTTATTAAGAATGCTCTGTTAAAGGTAATCAAACTTACGGACCCGAAAGATTTGGGAGAAAATATTGTGGTACAGGGTGGTACTTTTTACAACGATGCGGTACTTCGAAGTTTTGAACTGATTTCCGGCTGTGAGGCAGTGCGCCCGGATATTGCAGGTATTATGGGTGCCTTCGGTGCTGCTCTGATTGCCCGGGAACGCTATGATTCTTCGGTTCCGACTACAATGCTTTCTGTAGAACAGATTCAAAACCTGGAATTTGAAACCCAGATGGCACGTTGTAAAGGTTGTGCCAACAACTGTCTGCTCACGATTAACCGTTTCACAGGCGGTCGTCAGTATGTTACCGGAAACCGCTGTGAGCGAGGTGCCGGTGGACAGAAAAAGAAACACGATGTTCCCAATCTGTACGCCTATAAATTACAGAGAATTTTCGGTTACACTCCCCTCTCTCCGGATATGGCATACCGGGGCGAAATTGGAATTCCCAGGGTTTTGAATATGTACGAGAACTATCCTTTCTGGTACACTTTTTTCAGCGAATTAGGATTTTCTGTAAAATTAAGTCCTATGTCTTCCCGCAAAATATATGAACTGGGAATTGAGTCCATCCCCAGTGAGTCCGAATGTTACCCGGCAAAACTTGCCCATGGTCACGTGCTCTGGCTGATTAAACAGGGAGTTAAGGATATTTTTTACCCTTGTATTCCCTATGAACAAAATGAGACAAAAGATGCCTGGGAGCATTACAACTGCCCCATTGTCACTTCTTATGCAGAGAATATAAAAAATAATATGGAGGAACTGGAAACTGAGAACATCCATTTCATGAATCCGTTCCTGCCTTTTGATGCCCCGGAGGCTTTAAAAGAGCAACTCTATTTGACGCTGAAAGACCAGTATGACATTCCCCGCAAGGAAATTAATCAGGCTGTGGACGCTGCCTATGCAGAGGCAAAAGCCTGTCGCAGGGATATTCAGAAGAAAGGTGAGGAAGCCCTTGAATTTTTGAAGGAAACCGGAAAACTCGGAATCGTCCTTGCAGGACGTCCTTACCATGTAGACCCGGAAATCAACCATGGTATTCCGGAATTGATTACATCCTATGATATTGCAGTGCTCTCTGAGGATTCCATCTCCCATCTGGGAACGGTGGAACGTCCTTTAATTGTATCGGATCAGTGGATGTACCACAGCCGTCTGTACCGGGCTGCCAACTATGCCAAAACGATTGACAATCTGGAAGTGATTCAACTTAATTCCTTCGGTTGCGGATTGGATGCAGTTACTACGGATGCGGTAAATGACATTTTGAGCAAATCCGGAAGAATTTATACCGTTTTAAAAATTGATGAGGTCAACAACTTAGGTGCTGCAAGAATTCGAATCCGTTCTCTCATCAGTGCGGTAAAGGTGCGCCAGCGCCATAAAGTAGAAAAACATATTGTTTCCTCAGCCTATGACAGAGTCATATTTACAGAGGAAATGGCAAAGGACTATACCATTATATGTCCCCAGATGACACCTATTCATTTTGACATTCTGGCAGCCGCATTCCATTCCTGCGGAATCCGTTTGGAAGAATTACCGGACTCAGACAAGGCAGCAGTGGACATTGGACTGAAATATGTAAACAACGATGCCTGCTACCCTTCCCTCATTGTCGTCGGTCAGATTATGAAA
>JAQXNR010000161.1 GCA_029098105.1 Lachnospiraceae bacterium | reverse complement strand
CCTTCTCTGTGCTGGCTTCTGTTATTTTCTCTGTCGTGGTGGTTGCCTCGGATGCGGAACCTGTAGGAGTAACTGTCAAAGAAACCTCCCAGTCTTGATATCCATATTGAATATCTGAAACAGCGGTTCCTCCATCAATTCCCTTGGAATTCTCATATACAATAGTTATAAAACCATCATAAGAATATTTTTGGAATTTCGTGTATTTCGTCTGAGTAGTAAGAGTATAACTCTGAGGTCTTCCCGCTTTTAACACGGTTACATTTCCATAATAATCAATCGTAACGTATTCATCTTTATAAGGAGTATCCTCTGTTACTGTTGTAGTACCAACCTTTGTAACATATCCGGCAAAATCTGCCACAGACCCATTCACATCTGTTAAATTATCTGTAATCCGCCCAGTTGTGCCTACAGTGACATTGCCCAAATTGGAAGCCGCCGGTCCCGCCCATGTAAACGTCTCAGCCGAATTGACAGCCCCACCTACTCCCTCTTCAAATACGGCAAATGCAGCTGTTAACCAAAACTCATTTCCATCAATATCTTTCCCTGGAAGGTAAATACCCTCCTCCGGAAGTTCCAGTCTGCCCGTTCCATAAAGTATGGAATTCGATACACTTAAATCCACACCATTTTGCGCTGTTCCCGTTGTATTTGGATGGTTCAATCCAGTTACCTGGGCATATTTTGTGGCATTGCTCTGATTGGTATCCACCATCACTTGATTGGTACCACTCTTTCGGTAAGCAGTTACCGCGGGTGCCGCAACAGACCAAACCTGTAAAACATCCTCTGTGGATCTTTGGTACAAAAAACTGTCCACACCATACTGTACATCAAATACATCAAAATGATTGGTAGTATTGCTGTTTTTATGCAAAAAACGAAGGCTATCATAACCAAACTGGTTACTGTCTGCAACAGAACAGGCAGAACTAAAAGAAATAGTTTTCCTCGTACCACTATAATCAAAATAATCCATCTGTAATTTCTCATTGAAAGCAGATTTAATCGCCTCTACTGTGCTACCAGTAAAGGTTTCATAGGAACCCACCGACGAAACAAACTGGTAACTGGTATCATAAACATTCAAATGACTCTCCGGTTCATACAAAAACTGAGTCAACTGCACTTCAATCGAAGCAGTTCCCGTCTGCACGCTGGGAAAAACAAATTTCCACCCATCACTGTAATACAATCCCGGAGTTGTTCCATCACAGGTTTTACTGGCAGAATAGTAGTATTCCTGATTGTCATACTTTACGCTATATATGTTAAACTGTCCATCTAGTACATTTGTACTCTGAGATTTATCGAACGTAAAATATGCGGAGCGATTTCCATCTTCCATATATGCATAGACTTTACAACCTGCATTTTCAGTATTCGCCAAGTCTTTAAAATTGGACACTTGCACTGTATAACTTCCAGCCGCCTTCGTCTCAATCACAGCCATTTTCCCATTGTCCGTTCCCGGAACAGCCATATTCACGGTTGTAACAAACAACAGATAAAAAATTACTGTCAACCTTGCAATCTGTCGTCTAAGTTTCTTTCTGTTTTTCATTTCCCTACCTCCAGTTACCAGCCTTTTATTCTATTATTTCTTTTTATATTTCAGGCAAAAAACTTTTGAATATGCACCATATACCTTTTGCCCCGAAACTTTCCGGTATGCCCGTATTCGGAAGTAATAGGTTTGTTTTTTGTTTTTTACCTTTTTCGTGTAATTCGTTTTATTTTTGCTAATCGTAATGTACTTTTTGAACTTCGCCTTTTTGGAAGTTTTATAATAAATCACATAACCGGATGCCTTCGAAGATTTTTTCCAGGTAAAGCGGATTTTACCCTTACCTTTTTGCTTTGCTTTCCACCCGGTTACTTTTCCCAAAGAAGCCGCTACCTTCTTCTGTGTAGCTGGGCTTATGGTCTCTTCCTCCTTTGCTCCCTTGAGCGTGAGGGTTACCTTGACATCCCACTGCTGATACCCGTAAGCAGCCATCGTATCTGAGCCCTGGGCACTTCCATCATCAAAACGAATGGTTTTGGAAAGAATACTGCCGTCCTCCTTCTGGGTATATCCTGCCAGTTTCGTATACTTTGTCTGGGTCACAACCGTATAGGACAGTGCCTTGTCAGAATTCTTCTTTGCGGTGACCATACCCTCTGCGGTAATTTTCACATAATCATCCTCATAGGGCTTGGAAGCAGTTACACTCGTATCATTCACCTTAATTACCGTTCCCGCATAACTGCTGTCGGCACCGCTCACATCTTTCAAACCAGAGGTGAGAGAAATTTCTTTGTTCAACTCCACGTTTCCCAAATTACTGGACTTAGGACCATACCACTCATATTTGGTCATTTCTGTAACTGCACCTCTTCCAGGAACTGCGGCACCAAAATTCCCCTTTACATAATATCCAACGCCATCCGCACAAGTTCTTCCCGGAAGGTAGATACCCTCCTCAGAAAGAGACAAGCCACCTACCAGCGTCTGGTTCGCGGAATTGACCTGAATGGGACTGGAACTATTACATGCCACTCCGTCCTCTTTCCAACTGGTGCTGTAAATTCCTGTACTACCCGGCATATAGATTTCATCAAAATAGCATTTTCTTGTCAAATTAGATGAATCCGAAACGTTGGTTTCCAGTTTTAAAAAATTGCTTCCGGGAATCAGCCGGGGCGTTATGCTTAATGGAGCACACCGGTAAACTACCAGTGTTCTGGCAGAATCTCCATTCATATATGTAAAACAATGACTCCCATACTGAATATCATACCAATAATTCAGTTCATTCGCGCGGTACTCCTGAAATACCATACCAAGAGAGCCATACCCAAACTCTGTCGCTGATGCAGCCGCACCACTCCGGTAACTGGCAGTCTGCGTCTGCCCTGCATAATCGTAATAAGAAATCTCCAAACCATTTAATGCGTCAGACACCTTCTGCGCCAAGGCGGTATCAAATACGACCTGGCTTCCCGCTGAAAGGGTTCCGTCCAGCACTGCATTTTCGTCATATACTGGAATCTGGGATTTCCCGGAACGATTATTCAGAAAATAGGTTACTTGTACTTCCAGTTCCACTGCACTCCCAGGGTTCTGTGGAAGCACAAACTTCCAACCGTCACTATAGTACAATCCCGCTGCGCTGGCATCTGCAGCATATGCTCCACCATTGTAGTAATACTCTGTCCCCTGATATCGTACGCTGTAAATCTCCGTCTTGCCATCCAGCATATGTGTTCCATTGTCCACTGCACTCAGAGCAACTACCCTGTCACATCCCGTCTGCCATGAGAGAGACACAGTAACGCCCTGGTTCAGTAATGCCGTACGGTTACTGCTCGAAAGGGTCACTGCATAAGTCGCTTCTGCCGTTCGTTCGGACTCCGGGATACTGCGGCTCTGTCCAAAGCCAGAAGTAAAAATGTCCAGCAACAGAATAACTGCCAACATAAGTGCCAGTCCTCTGCTCGTCCTCCTGTTTGCAAAAAACTCTCCTATGTAATTGTTGCGCTTTTTCAATTCGTCATCACCCTTTCTGATTC
>JAQXNR010000160.1 GCA_029098105.1 Lachnospiraceae bacterium | reverse complement strand
CGCATTGAACATCATTCACTATATGCATGACAAATATGCTTACGAGAGAATTCAGATGGCTTTACATGATAGAGATGTTAAGAGATACTTCGCAACCGGTCTCGCTGGACTCTCTTGTGTAGCGGATTCTCTGTCTGCAATTAAATATGCTAAAGTAAAGACAGTCCGTGATGATGACGGAATCGTTACCTCTTACGAGGTTGAGGGTGACTTCCCTAAATATGGTAACAATGATGACCGTGTAGACAGCATCGCTGTTGAGTTGGTTACTTTCTTCATGAATGAGTTACGTACACATCATGTATACCGCAACGGTGTTCCTTCCATGTCTGTATTGACCATTACTTCAAACGTAACTTATGGTAAGAACACTGGTGATACTCCTTGTGGACGTAAACATGGTCAGCCTCTGGCTCCAGGTGCTAACCCGATGCATGGTAGAGATTCCCATGGTGCTTTAGCTTCCCTTTCTACAGTTGCTAAGTTACCTTACAAGGATGCTCAGGACGGTATTTCTAATACCTTCACCATCATTCCGAATGCACTTGGTAAAGACACTGTAATCGCTGGCGATTTATAGGAGTTGATTCATCATGTCAAACGAGAATCAGAATCAGATAGATGATATTGTCGCTATGTTGGACGGATTTGTAGAACGAGGCGGCGGACACATGAACGTAAGTATTGATGAGTCCGTTAACTCTAACGAAAAAGTAGTGGAGGAGATGGGCTGCATCGACTGTGCAAAGGGCGATTTAGCCTGCTCCGTTCCCACTTTAACAGAAGGCATGGACGACTATTCATCATATGAAAATGATATGTAATCCATTTAATTGGATTTCGTCTTGTAAAAGTATATTATAAATATAGGAGGTCTTTTATTATGGCAACTGTACAGCCTACTGAGAATCAGGTAGATAACTTGGTAAACATGTTGGATGGTTATACAAACAAAGGCGGATACCATCTGAACGTAAATGTATTAAACAGAGATACTTTAAAGGATGCACAGCAGCATCCCGAGAACTACCCACAGCTGACAATCCGTGTATCCGGATATGCTGTAAACTTCATCAAACTGACAAAAGAGCAGCAGGATGATGTTATTTCCCGTACCTTCCACGAGTCTTTCTAATTTTTCAAAATTAGATACTTATAGATGGCACATTATCGGCGGAAGAAGAATTGTTCTTCTTCCGCTTTTTTTACAAATACAATACAAAGAATATAAAATCTCCCCTGAAAATTCAACTTACAGAGGAACAATCATAACTTAGGAAAATCCGAGCAATACAGACAAATAATTTGCGGGATACTGCACAAAATAATTACACCCTGTATTGCTGTTATATATACAGGCTTATAAGCGTAGAAGGATGTAAACTACAATTTGACAACAAAGGAGGCTACTACAACATGAAAGGATATGTTCATTCCATTGAAACATTTGGTACCGTTGACGGACCAGGCGTCCGCTATGTGGTTTTTGTACAGGGTTGCCCAATGCGCTGCCAATACTGCCACAACCCAGACACATGGACACCAAACACCGGAGAACAACGGGATGCGGATGAGATTATTGAAGATTTTGAACGGTATAAAGATTTTCTCGGACCCGACGGAGGTATCACCATTTCCGGAGGAGAACCGCTGTTACAGATTGATTTCGTAACTGAGATTTTTGAAAAAGCACGGGCAAAGGGTTATCATACCTGTCTGGACACTTCTGGTATTGTGTTCAACGAAAACAATCCGGAATTAATAAAAAAGTTTGACCGTCTCATCCAATCTACCTGTCTGGTACTGCTGGACATTAAACACATTGACCCGGAGGAGCACAAAAAACTGACCAGCCAGCCCAATGACCAGATTATTGCTTTCGCCCGCTATTTAGACCGAAACAATGTAGACGTATGGATTCGCCACGTTGTCGTTCCGGGTATTACCTTTAACGAAGAATACCTGACCCGGCTGGGAGAATTTCTGGGAACGCTGAATAACATTAAGGCTTTGGATGTACTGCCCTACCATACAATGGGAATTGTCAAATATGAAAATCTGGGCATTGATTACCCCTTGAAGGGGGTAGACCCATTGACCACCGAGCAGGGGCATGAAGCCCGGGAAATCATTCGCAAGGCTTACCACAGAGTAAAAGACAACCAGCAGTAACCCCTGGTAAAATATATAAAGATACCAGATTACAAGAAACTATATAGAAATTTTCAAAAACACTTGCTATATAACAGTGTTTGGTTTAAAATGAGATTGTTAAGACAATAACGATGTTTTTTAACATCTTATGAAAATTTCACAAGGAGGTATTTAACTATGGCATACGTTATTAACGATGGTTGTGTATCTTGCGGCGCTTGTGCTGGTGCATGTCCTGTTGGCGCAATTAGCGAGGGAGATGGCAAGTATGAGATTGATGCAGACACCTGCATTTCTTGTGGTGCTTGTGCTGGAACTTGCCCTACTGGCGTTATTTCAGAAGAGTAATCAAATTCCACAGATACATCATACAAAACAAAAAAAGACAGTGTAGAACGTTCTATACTGTCTTTTTTTTGCTTGAATTTTCACTAAAAATTAAGACTTGCCCCTTTTCCATTTTTTTGCTGGTTCATTTGCTGCTTCCACCAGTTTTGCTTCTTTTTTCATCTGCTTTTTCTGCTGGCGAAGCAACGTGCGGTTCAAGCCTCCTCCCTGACGTTCCCGAAGCAACTCGTCCAACTTCTGGTAATGGGCTTCCTCCTGCTCTTCCTGCATACGGGCTATATAATTCATTTCTTTCATAATTCGCGTAGACACATCATCACAAATATGGTCGCCTAGTGTCTGTTCTACAGACATGGCAATCTGTTCTGACATAGAAGAAACCATTCTGCCATCCACCTGATCTGCAACCCGTTTTGCCAGTTTTTCCATAAATTCATGGGACAACTGCTGAGCCATAGTATTTTTCAGTTCCTCTGTCATCCGGGTCGTATTGTCCTGCAGCGCCTGATTCATAATTTGAATCATAATATACTGAAACTGCTGCACCCGCTCGTCCGACAATCTCCCCTCTTGGGCTGTCCGATTCGGCACAACCGTTTTCTCCTGATTTGTCCGCTCCAAAAGAACCGATTTCTCCTGGCTTGTCCGCTCTGGAAGGACCGATTTCTCCTGAACTGCCCGGTTCGAAAGGGCGGTCTCTTCTTTTCTTCTGTATTCCCCTACCGGCAGACGGGTAACCTTTCCCTCGCCGCTGATTTGGAACTGGGACACATTATTGGAACTTTTCAACTGCTTTTGAATCAGCGTCTTTCGAATCAACTCCGGCAGACTATCCTCTACCTCAATCCCTTCTTCGTTTAAAAACTCAACTCTCCGGTTAATCTCCTCCCGCATAGCGATTAACTTTTGCAAATCCAGTTCTTCCCCCTCTTTTAAATCGTGAAGCAAAAGTTTGATTGCCCGCAGTTGAAACCCCTGCTTTTTCAACTCCACAATCGTATGTAACAGACGCATCTCCTTTGGTCCATAGAGACGATGGCCCATTTCGTTCCGTGGAATAGTAATGTCCAACTCGTCCTCCCAATAACGCAGGACATGGGATTCCACCTGTAATTGTTTTGCTGCCTCGGATATCGACAGAATAGTTTCTTTCATACTCACTCCTCCAGTATCTCTTTTGAGATGTAAATATTTTCCAAATACTATTCTATTATATCCGGCATTAAAAATACATCTTTTTCGTGCCAAAAGTTTCGACAGAAAAAGTGAAACACTACCGCTTTGTTAATCCGGTTCCTGAATTCTTGCCCGGGCTCTGTCCTTATTGGCAAATTTCGTATATTGTCCCAGCCAGATTAAATCTACACTTCCTGTAGCACCACTTCGCTGCTTTCCAATAATAATCTCTGCGGTTCCTGGTTTTGTAGTAGTATCCGGGTTATAATACTCATCCCGGTAAATAAACATAACCACATCAGCGTCCTGCTCGATGGAACCGGATTCACGAAGGTCTGACATACGTGGTTTATGGTCATCCCTCGCCTCCACCGCACGACTCAACTGGGACAAGGCAATAATCGGTACGTCCAGTTCCTTTGCCAGTCCTTTTAAGGAACGGGAAATTTCCGCAACCTCCTGTTGACGGGATTCAATCCGGCGTCCACCACTCATCAACTGAAGGTAATCAATAATAATCAATCCCAAATCCCCATTCTGCTGCTTCATTTTACGGCATTTTGCCCGCACTTCTGCCACAGTAATACCCGGAGTATCATCTATCATCAGCGGCGACATGGCAATCTGATTCGCCGCCTCCATAACTTTTTCCAAATCCTCTGTGTTCATATCACCGGTACGGATTTTCTGGGAATCCACCAAAGACTCCATTGCCATCATTCGGGTAACCAACTGTTCTTTTCCCATCTCCAGACTAAACACAGCAACGGGAATCCGCTTTCGAAAACAGGCATAGGCTGCAATATTTAAAACAAATGCCGTTTTTCCCATAGCAGGCCGCGCTGCAACCAAAATAAGTTCGGAACCATGCAGTCCCGTAAGCATGTTGTCCAAATCAATAAATCCCGTAGGAACTCCCGTAATATTTCCCTCGGTTTTCATCGCCAGTTCCAAATTGTCAATCGCCTGCATAACCACCTGCTGAATCGGAACAATTTCATCAGTTCCCCGGCGATTCTGCAAAAACTGAAACAAATCCCGCTCTGTTTGCTCAAACAGTTCTTCCGTCTCCATATTACCCAAATAGGCATCATTGGCAATCCGCTCGCTGGTATCAATCAAGTGCCGCAGTGTAGATTTGTCTCGTACCACCTGCACATACTGTTTAATATTTGCAGAAGTGGGAACAAGGGTAATTAACTGCCGGATGTTTTCCAAATCCGCTACCTCTTCCGGGTATCCCAGTTCCTCACACCGCTCTTTCACCGTAATGACATCTACCGGAGAGTTCTCCGCATATAAACGGCTCATGGCTGTAAACAGCATCTGATTCCGCTTATAATAAAAATCCTCAGGAATCAACTGCCCCACCGCTACTACAATGGCATCCGCATCCATTAACATGGAACCCAGTACACATTTTTCTGCATCTTCACTATGTGGTTTTACCTTTTTAATTACGTTTTCATCCAATTCCATGTTTCCTATTCCTCTATCCGTTACAGACTTATGTATATCCCGCCTGCTACTTTGCTTCCTTTATTTCCACCTTCAATTCTGCTGTGACTTTCGGGTGTAATTTCAGATTGACCGTATAGGTTCCCAACTCCCGAATGGGAACAGACAACACCATTTTCTTCTTATCCAGTTCCAGTCCCAGTTGTTCCTTCGCCGCCTGGGCAATCTCCTTTGTAGAAACAGAACCAAAAGTTCTGCCACCCTCTCCTGTTTTCATGGAAAGTTCCACTTTTTTCTCTGCCAACTGTGCTGCCAATTCCTGTGCCGCAGCCAGTTTCTGCGCCGCAATCTTTTCCTCGTTGGCATGCTGTAATTTCAAATCATTCATATTCTTGCCATTTGCCTCTACCCCTTTTTTCTTCGGAAGAAGAAAATTCTTGGCATAGCCATCGCTGACATTGACAACATCACCTTTTTTTCCTAATGATTTTACGTCTTCTAACAAAATTACTTTCATTGTATAATCTCCTTTCCTTTTGCCGGGGAATTCTCCTGTACATCGACTTCATCCAGTTCATCCAACACTTTTTTAATCTGCTCTAATGCCTCCTGCACACTGCAATCGTGAAGCTGGGCACCAGCGGCATTGGCATGTCCACCACCATTAAACTGCTCCATCACCAGTTGTACATTAATCACATCAATAGACCTCGCACTGATGTATATGGTATCTTTAATATGGGTAACCACAAAGGATGCCCCAATGCCTTCTATATCCAATAACTCGTTTGCTACCTGAGAAGCAATTACCGTCGGACTGTCCACACCCTCCGCCGGAAAAATGGCAAGAGCATATTTATCCCGGTAAACCTCTGCATCCCGCACTGCCTCTGCCCGGCGGCGGTAAGTTTCCATGCTGTCCCGGAACATTTTGCGCACCCGTACCACGTCGGCTCCCTTGCGTCGCAAATAAGCCGCTGCCTCAAAGGTCCGGGCCCCCGTTTTCTGCACAAAGTTGTCTGTATCCACCAACATTCCGGCATAAATTGCATCTGCCTCAATCGGTTTTAATTCAATCGTTTCATTTGTGTACTGCAATACCTCAGCTACCATCTCACAGGCTGAGGATGCATAGGGTTCTACATAAGACAGCACCGCATTGCCTATAATTTCACTGGTCTGCCGATGATGGTCAAATACAACGATTGTTTTCGTCAGTTCCAGAAGTTCCGGGCACTCTGTATAACTGGGACGATTTACATCCACAATCATCAGCAATGTGTCCATATCTACCAGTTTTTTCGCTTTTTCATTGTCAACAAACATATCCTCATCATACTGGGAATTGCCTACAAAATTAGAAAGCACCGGACGAATAGAAATGGTCGCCTCATTAATTACAATATATGCTTCCTTGCCAAACGCCTTTGCCAATTTATAAATTCCCAGAGCCGAACCGAAGCAATCCACATCAGGAAGGCTGTGTCCCATAATGACTACTTTTTCTTTTGCCTCCATAATTCCCTGAAGAGCATGTGCCTTTACCCGCGCCTTTACCCGGGTATTCTTCTCTACCAGACGGGATTGTCCTCCATAATAAGAGGTCTTTTCTCCATCCCGGATGACTACCTGGTCACCACCCCGGCCCAATGCCATATCCATAGCCATACGCGCCAGTTCATAGCACTCCTGGTAACTGGAAGACCCCATGCCGATAGACATACTGAGAGTTACAGGAAGTTCGTTTCCCACATTAATGTTGCGCACTTCGTCCAGAAGTTCAAACTTGTTTGCCTGCAACTGCGCCAGATACTTTTGCTGAAATACAATAAAGTATTTGTCCTTCTCCGGCTTTTTGATGATGCCACCAATATCCAAAACAGTTTTATTAATCTTACGGTCTACCAGTGCCATCAAAAGAGGCTGGCGCACCTCATCTGTACTCTCCAGCACTTCATCGTAGTTGTCAATGTAAATCAGCCCTGCAATCAGTTTCTGATCCTTATTCTCCTGTAGCAGACGGCGGTAATCCGTTTCATCAAAGAAATATACCACAATCATGGAATTGGCATAGGCATTGTCAAACTGACTCATCTGGTTGTCTTCGTCATTCTCGTCTGTGTCAATATTCACCCGGATTAAACGAAACTGCACATGGTATTGCCGCTCCTCCAAAGACATGGAAAATTCTTCCATATCATTCTCGCTTCCAGGAAACATATCCTTCGTAATATGAGGGAAATAATGGCGGATATCCCGGTTCACCTTACCACCGCCTACCATCTTGCCAAATTCGCTGTTATACCACAGTATCATTCCATCCATGTCCATTAAGGCATAGGGAACTGCCAGTTCCTTTAACAGTTCCTTTTGTATCTGCCCCTGCTCAAAAGCATAGGCCACCAGTTCAGACATAATCTGAGGCTTATAGTGGTAGTACATAACCAACACCGCAACGGCATAAAACACCACCACAAGACCTACAAAAATGCCTGTGGTGCGGTTGTACCAGAAGGTGAACGCCACCATAAATATAAGAATAAACAGGAGTTTTAAGGGAACCTGCAAAAATCGTTCTATTTGTGATTTTAATGTTCTGTTTTGCATAATATAAATACCTCGTATCGATGATACTCAGTATAACATATTTTTATATAAATGTAAAAGTATTAGCCCCCACAAAAGCCGATGCGCCCCTCCAACTATTCCAACTTTTGGGATGGTCTGCTCCACATATAACAGTAGGCCTGGGAACGTGCTGCAAAAGGCTGGGATGCCAGCAACTGGCGCACTTCCTCCTTGGTATACCATGCCGCCTCAATTTCCTCCACCGCAGAGTCGCTGGGCGCAAAGGTACCTGCCGCCACCCCGACCAGACATACATTTTTCTCATTGGAAAAACCAATCGCACTGTAACTCTCCCGTATCACATCGGTAACCTTGAGCAGGTCCAGTCCGGTCTCCTCTTTCAATTCCCGTTTCCCGCTTTCCTCCGGTGTTTCTCCCGGTTCTATCAATCCTGCCGGAAAATTATAAACCGCCTCTCCCACTGCAAGGCGGAACTCCCGGTTTAACAGAATCCTATTCCCGGATTCATCGTGCATAATCAGCACCACCGCATCTACCGGACGGGAGTGAAGCTGCTCAAACGTTTCTATATTTTTGTCCCGGCTGATCATCTCATACACCTTCTCCTTATGGTCTTCCGTCTCATAAGTAATATCATAACGGGTAATATATTTGGATTCCAACCGTTTTTCAATACCTTTAAATTGCATACTGTTGCCTCCCTTTTTCATTTTGAATAATTAGATAGGTATTTACGAAACAATGCATTTGCAGTTTATAGTTTCCAGATAGTTTGCAATAAATATTATATAAGATGCGCCTTTGCACTTCTTTTGTGCAATGAAGCATCGTTATAATATTTATTGTAAACTATCGTAACCAATTGCAAAAACATTTCGTAATTACCTAATTATTATACTGCATCCACTTAGGAAAATAAACTTTTTTCCCCAACCAGCCAACCAGCATCCCCAAAAGGTACCAGACAACCATAACCAACATCACCAGAATTCCATAACCAAGAAGATATTCCTCCTGCCACTTCTGTTCCAGCAAAGCGAGAGGCGAGTTGACCGGTCCCCAGAGTAGAAACATGTAATTCACTCCATATGCTCTGTCAAAAGCATACATAATAGGAACCAGCAGACACAAAAATGTGACCGGGCGCCATATGTGACGGATATGCACCGAAAAAGGCTTTTCCAGACAGAGGTAAAGCCCACTGGTGACCAGCAATCCATGATTGACAAACCCTACGATGGACATAAAAGAAAGAGGCGGATATGCAGTCCAGTCAGGAAACAACAGTGCAGCCAAAGCCCCGGGAAGACAGAGGGCATACTGTACATCTCCCAGGTATACTGCCATTCTTCGGATTCCCATCCCTTGTCTGCAGTCACCTTTTTTTCGGCATAAAGCCGCCAGCGAAAAATTTCGTGCCGCCGTAATAAACAACGCCAGTCCACACAAATGCAGAGGCAGTTGATTGATGTCCAAATGTCCGGATACTTTTAAATAACAGTCCTGCACCAGTTCCACCAGCAGCATGGTAATGGAAAGCACTGCCTGTATATGTAATTGTGTGTTATACTGCTGTTTTGCAAACAGAATACCACCTGTCACTGCCATTGCGGCAAGAACCAGTAGCCAGCACAAATGGGCTCCCTGAAAATGGGAAAAACCTACCCCAGCCGGCAAATCGGTCTCATACGTCCAGAAATACTCCATTGCTAATCTCCTTCCCCGTCTGCTATCATTTACAAAAATAGTATAAACCAAATGCAACCAGATTAAACGGTATGCATTTGTCCCTTACTATTATAAGTCCCATCCTAAAATATTGGCAGATTTTTCATATTTTTTTCACATTTTGGTTGACAGATATTCTTTCCTTGTATAAAATACACTTATGCTAAATATATGGCAGTAACGGACAAGGGTGTCTTCTGGCGACGCCCTTTTTTTGTGCTTTGAAGAAACAGTTCCGACTACTGTCAGTTTTATGAAAGGAAGGATTATATGGAACAATTAAATGCCATTGTAAAGGCTGTAGACGATTTTGTCTGGGGTCCTGTAATGTTGGTACTGTTAGTCGGTACCGGAATCTTTTTAACCATCCGCACCCGTTTTTTGCCCTGGCGCAATCTGGGCTATGCGATTCGAAGCACACTGAGCAAGGAAGCCCGCACGAAAAGCCGCGGCGAGGGCGATGTCTCTCCCTTTTCCGCTCTGACCACGGCTCTGGCAGCGACAATCGGAACCGGTAATATTGTAGGTGTTGCCACCGCTATGGTGTCCGGTGGTCCCGGTGCTCTGGTATGGATGTGGATTTCTGCCGCCTTCGGTTTAACCTCCAAATTCAGCGAGTGTATGTTGGCGATTAAATACCGTGAGGTCAACGAAAAGGGAGAGATGAGCGGCGGTCCTATGTATACCATGAAAAAAGGACTGAAAAACAAAACCTTTGGTGCTATTATGGGATGGCTCTTCGCCTTTTTTGCAGTCGTCGCCTCCTTTGGTATTGGTAACATGACTCAGGGCAATTCCATTGCCAGTGCATTGAAGGCAACTTTCAGCGTACCAACTCAGGTAACTGGTGTTGTCATTACGATTCTTGCCTTAGTCATCATCGTAGGCGGAATTAAAACCATTTCCAAAGTTTCCTCTGTAGTCGTTCCGGTTATGGCGATTTTCTATGTGGTATGTGGTATCATTGTAATTCTCGGCAACTTGAGCAACCTGCCCGCAGGCATTGTTATGATTTTCAAGATGGCATTTTCTCCGGAAGCAGTTGGCGGCGGCTTATGCGGTTCCATTGTTGCTTCCATGATGAACGCCATGCGTTACGGTGTTGCCCGGGGTGTCTTCAGTAACGAAGCCGGTATGGGTTCTGCCGCCATTACAGCTGCAGCCGCTACTACCGACAACCCGGTTCGTCAGGGTTACATAAACATGACTGGTACTTTCTGGGATACCATTGTAGTATGTACGATTACCGGTCTTGCCATCGCCTCTTCCGGCGTACTCGGTATGACAGATGCCTCCGGCGAATTACTGCAGGGCTCTGATTTAACAATTGCCGCATTTAAAACCATTCTGGGGGCTCCCGGTGGATGGCTGGTAAGTATCGGCATTACACTGTTTGCTTTCTCCACCATTCTCGGTTGGGAATACCATGGTGAAAAAGCATGGGAGTACCTGTTTGGCACTCATAAGTACAACATGGTTTACCGGATTGTATTTTCCCTCATTGCTTATGTAGGCTGTACCCAGACCCTGAATCTGGTTTGGAATTTTTCCGACATTGCAAATGCACTGATGGCAATCCCCAACTTGATTTGTATGCTGCTGTTAAGTGGTGAGATTGCAAAAGATATGCAGGCATTTCAGCCGGAAGTGGAACGAATCAAGGCAGAACGCAAAGCAGCCCGGTAATCCGGGATTGCTCTTCCTTTGATTGTACCGGGTAATTGACACCCACTTCAAACGGTGGTAAAATTTATGGGTAAATAATTCCATCTGCAGATTGCAGATTGGCTAAAGAAAGGAAGTAGTGACAATGGAGAAGAAAGATATTGATTGGGCAAACCTTGGTTTCGGCTACATGAAGACGGATAAAAGATTTGTCGCTAATTTTAAGGATGGAGCATGGGATGACGGACAGTTGATTTCCGACGACACCGTGACCATCAGCGAATGCGCCTGCGTGTTGCAGTATGCCCAGACCTGCTTTGAAGGTATGAAGGCATATACCACAGAAGATGGTCGTATCGTCATTTTCCGTCCAGATTTGAATGCACAGCGTATGGAGGACTCTTGTAAGCGTCTTGAGATGCCGGTCTTCCCGAAGGAGCAGTTTGTAGACGCCGTTGTCCAGACGGTCAAGGCAAATGCTGCTTATGTGCCGCCATTCGGTTCTGGTGCTACTTTATATATTCGCCCCTATATGTTTGGAAGCAATGCTGTAATCGGTGTAAAGCCGGCTGATGAATATCAGTTCCGCGTATTTACCACTCCGGTTGGTCCTTACTTCAAGGGCGGCGCAAAACCCATTGTAATCCGGGTTTCTGATTTCGACCGGGCAGCTCCTCACGGAACCGGTCATATTAAGGCAGGCTTGAACTATGCCATGAGTTTACATGCAATTGTTGATGCTCACGAGAAAGGTTTCTCAGAGAATATGTATCTGGATGCCGGCACCCGGACTAAGGTAGAAGAGACCGGCGGTGCTAACTTCATCTTCATTACCAAAGATGGCAAGGTAGTAACTCCGAAATCTGACAGCATTCTTCCTTCTATTACCCGTCGTTCTATTCTCTATGTTGCAGAACATTACCTGGGACTGGAAGTAGAGGAACGGGAAGTGTTCTTTGACGAAGTGAAGGACTTTGCAGAGTGTGGTTTATGCGGTACTGCTGCTGTTATTTCTCCAGTTGGCAAGATTGATGACCACGGCAAGGAAATCTGTTTCCCGAGCGGAATGGATGAGATGGGACCGGTTACAAAGAAGTTGTATGACACTCTTACCGGTATTCAGATGGGACATTTAGAAGCTCCCGAAGGATGGATTAAAGAGGTTGTTATAGACTAATTTTATTCATTTGAAAATCGAAATTTTTATAAATTTTTTCTAAAATCCTCTGTTGTTATGACAGAGGATTTTTTGCGTTATTTTTTGCATTCGTTACGATAGTTTGTAATCAATATTATAGCGATGCTTCATTGCGCAAAAACAGCGGGTCGCCATTGCAAGAGCCATTGCTTCTGAGAACCCTATTATATTAGCCGATGAACCGACAGGAGCACTGGATTCCAAGACAAGTCAGAATATTGTCGAACTTCTGTTAGACATGAACAAACTGGGAAGAACTGTTATTTTAGTAACCCATGATGAGGGAATTGCAGATATTGCTCAAAGAAAAATCACCATTCGAGATGGGAAAATTATATAATTGAAGCAAGCAGTCAACCACTGGTTGATTTTGAAAACAAGAATCCACTATGCCTCCATTGCTTTTTCCTTCTTCAAACAGTATTCTATTAGTAGTATATAGGCAATTGCGAAACAGTGCATTTGCAGTTTATAGTTTCCAGATAGTTTGCAATAAATATTATATAAGATGCGCCTTTGCACTGCTTTTGTGCAACGAAGCATCGTTATAATATTTATTGCAAACTATCGTAACGAATGCAAAAGCATTTCGCAATTGCCTATTAGTAGTATAGAATTAGAGGGAGGAAAAAACAATGCTTGAAATTAAAGATTTTACCAAAATTTACAAAGGAGGCAAATGTGCCGTAGACCACATTAACCTGACTGTGGAAAAGGGCGACATCTATGGATTCATCGGTCACAACGGGGCCGGAAAAAGCACAACAATCCGCTCCATTGTCGGCGTATTGGACTTTACACAAGGGGATATTTTAATCGACGGCCAATCCGTCAAAACCAATCCCCTTGCCTGTAAACAGGTAACCGCCTACATTCCGGACAATCCGGACATCTACGAACATCTCACCGGCATCCAGTATTTGAATTTTATTGCAGATATCTTTGAAATTTCTACTGCACTCCGGGAAGAACGAATCCAAAAATATGCAGATTTATTTGGCATCACTGAAAACCTGGGAGATTTAATTTCCTCCTATTCCCACGGTATGAAACAAAAACTGGTAATTATTTCTGCCCTCATTCACAGCCCCAAACTGCTGGTCATGGATGAGCCCTTTGTGGGACTGGACCCAAAAGCCGCGCTGGACTTAAAAAATACGATGCGGGAAATCTGCAAAGAAGGGGGCTCCATCTTTTTCTCTACCCACGTTCTGGAAGTAGCCCAAACACTCTGCAACAAGATTGCGATTATTAAAAAGGGGCGCATTGTTGCCTCCGGCAATACCCAGGAACTGCTTCAAAACCAGTCACTGGAAGAAGTTTTTATGGAGGTGGTAGAAGATGCAGACTAGACTTTTCACCCTGTTACGCACACAATTTCAAAACACTTCCTGGTTCCAGCGTGTGCGCTATGAAAAAGATCCCAAAAAGAAAAACCGCATGATTGCTATCGGACTGCTGATGGTTTTCGTTTTCATCCTACTGGCAGGCTACTGCTTTGCAGTAAGTTACGGTCTTGGCCGCCTTGGTCTTACTCAGGTCATCCCTGGCTATACTCTGACGATTACCTCTATCGTCACACTGATTTTTACCATTTTAAAAACAAACAGTTACCTGTTCGCTTTTCCGGATTATGATTTGCTTATGTCTCTTCCATTTCCTGTTAAAACGGTCATCAGTGCCAAGTTTTTATATATGTATGGAGCCAACCTGCTATTTACTTTTATGGTATTTCTTCCTATGGGTGCCGGTTACGCAATCTTTGCCAGACCTTCCGCCGTCGTGTATGTAATCTGGATTGGAACCGCTCTCGTAGCACCTCTGCTACCCATGACGATTGCTTCTGCTCTCGGAGCCGCAATTGTTCTCGTGGGAGGCCACTCCCGGCACAAAACCGGAATTCAGGTACTACTTACTATGCTTTTTCTACTTGGTATTTTCGGAGCAAGCCTCTTCTTTCAGACCCAGAGCACAAAACCGGATTTTAACATGCAACTGACCCAGTTAGGAGAACAACTTTCCCAACAAATTCATAATGTCGTTCCACTCGCCTTCTGGTTTGACCGCGCCGTTACGCAGAGCCGTTTTCTTCCCTTTGCAATACTGTGCGCCATCTCTCTTATATGGTATGCCGTTTTTTTGTGTCTGGTGGCAAAATACTACCGCTCCATCAACACAGCCCTCACCACCTACCACACCAAAGGCAGTTACCACATCGGCAAAATGAAACAGCACTCTGTACTTTGGGCACTGGTAAAAAAAGAAGGCCGTCGGTTTACATCCTCTGTCACCTATATTACAAATATGGGCATTGGTCTGTTTCTTACTATCCTTTTCGCCCTCGTCATCGCCATTGTAGGAATTGACAAACTCTTGGGAGCAATCCCGATGTCCCTCCCCCGCCAGACGCTCCTCTGTCTTCTCCCCTTCGCGCTGGCAATGCCCCTCAACATGTGCTGTACCACCTGTGTCTCTCTATCCCTGGAAGGAAAACAGTTATGGATTGTAGAAAGTCTTCCCATCTCCAAAAAGACTCTGCTTTACGGCAAAATGTTGTTTCAACTGCTCCTTGCCACGCCCTTTTGCCTGATTTCCACTCTGGTGCTGCTGATTTCCCTGAAAGCGCCGCTGCTTTTATCTCTGTGCTGTCTGCTCACCGGATGTTGCTGCCTCTGTTTTTCCACTGTATGGGGAATGTGGGTCAATCTTTTGTTTCCTAACTTTACATGGACCAATGAAGTAGAAGTCATCAAACAGAGCATGTCTGCAGGGATTGGCATATTCAGCAATCTTCTGCTATACTTTGTTCTGGCAGCCCTTTGCTTTTTCCTGGGTTCCAAACTGCCGGCAGTGGTCATTCTCCCCACCATTTCTTTGCTACTGCTTTTAGCGGCAGGTGCCCTTTTAAAGAAAATCCATCAGGAGGACAAAATCTATGGAGCTTAAAATCGGACAGTGTATTGTACAGGCAAGACATAAAAATAAAATCACGCAGGCAGAACTGGCAAACTTCCTGGGAGTTTCCAAGGCCGCCGTTTCCAAATGGGAATCCGGCGCCAGTTACCCGGACATCACTATTTTGCCAAAGATTGCCACTTATTTTAACTTGTCTATAGACGATTTGATTGGTTATGAACCTCAAATGACAAAGGAAGAAATACGAAAAACCTATATACGACTGCGAAACCGCTTCGAAACCGATACGCCAAAAGAGGTATTAGAAGAATGTGAAAGTCTGATTCAGAAATACTATTCCTGTTTTCCCTTTCTGAAACAGATGGCAGTTCTGTTTATGAACCACGCAAATTTATTTGAAAAACCGGACCTGCTCTATGACAAAGCCCTGTTTCTCATAGAACGGGTGAGAACCCATTCCGACAATGCCGACGAGGTAAAAGAATCCATCAATCTACAGGCGACGATTTACATTCTGACCAATCAGCCAGAGCGGGCGCTGGAAATTGTAGACGAGACAATCAAACCCACCATACCGGACATTGAACTGGTGGCACAAATCCAGCATCTGATGGGAGAAACAAAAAAGGCATCTGCCACCTACCAGATTGCCATTTACCAGCATGTCATCTCTCTGATTTCCGATGCCTCTCCCTACCTGCTCTTGCACGCTTCTAATGCCCCCAGGGCAAAAGAAATCATAAATCGTACGCTGGCAGTAGCCAAAGCGTTTCAGTTGAACCGGTTACACCCCAATTCCATGCTGAATTTCTATTTGACTGCTGCCCAGATTTACTGTTTGTATCAGGAGACGGAAAATGCCCTTTCCATGTTAGAGGAATACGGAAATATTTGCAAAAAATACCTTTTCCCGGTTACCCTTCACGGAGACGATTTTTTTGACGAACTGGATGCCTGGTTTGAGGAATTTGACATTGGAAACGGAGCACCAAGAGGAAACGCGTTGATTCAGGAATCCCTAATTGCTGCCATACGAAACAATCCTGCTTTCTCTCTGTTACAAAACCAGCCCCGATTTCAAACACTATTGCAACAACTGGAACAACTGAACTGCTAATACAGCGATTCTTAACCCCTATATCAGATTCCACCGTAATACCGGGGACCGCCGCAACACAGACTGCCACCACCACAAAACAGATTACAGAAAATATTGAGCAGACAAAGTTTAAAGCACCAGTTTCCCGTCATAACCGGCATGTCATACACCGTCCCCTGCTGCTCATACCAATTTTCACCACGCTGCATCTGTTCATACAACCTGCGGTAGTTCATATTGCTCTGGTCCATTTCCACCGCCTGTCTCGCATATTCCTGGGCAGTTACATTGTTCCCCATACCGGAATGTGCCAATGCCCCATAATAATACCATTCGGCGGTATGCTCTGAAATACTGTTCAACACATTGACAGCCTCCTGAAAATGCCCGTTTCGGATATAGTTTGCCGCTGCCCGGATGTGATTGTCATATTCGCTGTTGCCGCTGCTACGGCTATATTCTCCCTGGAAAGCAGAACCAAAACCACCAAAGGGTCCAAAGCCACCAAACCCTCCATAACCACCGGAACTCTGGTAGTCACCATCGTAACTTCCGGAACTGGTATAACCTTGCTCCCGTTCTTTCATAATCTGCTCGTATGCTGCCTGAACCTGTTTGAACTTCTCCTCCGCCTCTGCTTTATTCGGATTGTTCAAATTCGCGTCAGGATGGTATTTACGACTCAGTTTCCGGTATGCCTTTTTGATTTCCGCATCCTCTGCACTGCGTGAAACTCCTAATACTGCATAAGGGTCTATCATTGCTATCTCCTCTTTCCTCTACCTCTTACTCATCGCTACGGCTTTCCCGTTCTTCCTGCCGCAACCGTTTTTCTTCTTCCTTTTTTTGCTGCGTCTGTGCTGCTTTTTTACGTTTCTCCGAAATCATCACATAGCGACACCATACTCCCGAATACAAAATGTTGCGCAAAATTTCCGCTTCTTCAATCACCGGAAGATGTTCAAATGCCCTGGCACTCTCTGCCATCATCTGGCGCAAAATCTGTTTTATGCCTTCCTCAAACTCCGGTAAATATGTCACATGATTCCGGGGACCGGAATACAGAGTGCGGTAATATTTCAAAACCGGATTGTAGTTCCCTGTACGCACATCTTTTTCCATATCCTCATAAGCATCCATAAGGTACAAAAACTTGCCCAGGTAAAATCCCATTTTTCTAAGGGAAGGCTCCCACTCATCTCTTCGGTATAAAAATAATTCTTCCATTATTTTTCCAAAATATCCCGCCGCTGTGTCCATTCCATAGGAAACGGACTCCTGCTGCCCCTTGGCAATAATTTCAGAATCAATATTGGCAATGGTATCCACATCCTTTTTTTCACAATCCTGTATTGCTTTTAGATTGTCATAAATGACCTTTGCCTTTTCCTCATAAAGGTTCTGAATCCGTTTGTTTTTTCCCTTCAGTAACCCGGCAAGTGCCAGTTTCAAAATCTTTTTTTCATCTTCCCAATCATCCAGACATTTAAAATATGACAACATAACATTCATGTCTGCACAATAATCAACATACTCGTTCCGAATACAATGGCGCTTTGCAATCGGGTGAAGAATACATCGGCTGTCCTCCTCCCGGTTCTCAGGCTCATACAGTCCCGTGAGCAGAATTGCCAAAAATGTAATGTCATAACTCAGCGTCATCTGTCCCGCCGCTCCATGCCGTTCTTTTAAACTTCGACACAGACCACAGTAATAGGACTGGTAACGGTCCATTTCTTTTCCCTTTAATTCCTTTTGATTCACACCAATATAACCAAACATCGCCTTCGCTCCTTTGCCCGGCAGATTCCCTGCCCATCATCCAACATGGCATCCCACTCCCCAAATCAACTGTGCCGTATGAACTCCTTACGGCACTTGGGACAAGATATGGCAATCTTTCCCTTTCCCTTCGGAACCCGCACCATCTGCTTGCACTCCGGACACTTAAACAACTTATAGTCCTTGCGCTGTACTGCCCGGCTGCGCTTCTTTTGAAAAAACTGTACAACCGGTCTCTTTTTATTCAAATACCACTGATTCTCACCATATCGTTTGCTGTAATTTCTGGAAAACATCCGGACATAAAGGTAAATCAACAATGCCAGGGTAATCAGATTCAGAATCGAAGATTTCAAAAATAAATTGGCAATCAGCAAGACAAACACAAACCCGGTTAAAAAGCGGTTGAATTCGTCCATCCCGTATCTTCCCTGCATAAAACGCGCAAAACGTTCTTTTAATGACATATGCACACACCTCTTTACTGCAATTTATAATCAGTATCCTACCGCAGAGAATCTTGAAATTCAACTGATTTAACAGTTATTTCATGGTCTTTTCACAGATGGTTAATAAAGCGGAGTGTTTCACCACTTTAAAGCAAAAAAGTGTTGACCCACTCCTTTTCTTAGAGTAGAATAGAAACAGAATGGAAATGAGAAACGGAGGCATTACTATGAAGGGTAAAACCATTGGATTTATTGGATTTGGACTGATTGGAGGAGACATCGCAAGATGTATTCGAAAGAACGCTGAGGATACCCGTATCATTGCCTATAACAACCGTTACCCACAGGTAAAGCCAGGACTTGCTATGGCTTTGGAAGATGAGGTTCTCAATGCTCTGGAGCCGGACTTTAATGGCGCGTTTCGGGAATGCGACATTATTTTTCTATGTGCTCCGGTCATTGTAAACATACAGTATTTACGTCAGTTAAAGGACATTATGAAGCCCGGATGTATTCTCACCGATGTGGGAAGCGTGAAAGGAAACATACACAAGGCTGTGGAAGAAATCGGACTCACCCATAATTTCATTGGGGGACACCCTATGGCAGGAACAGAAAAAACCGGGTATGAGAATTCCAATGACCACATGCTGAACAATGCCTTTTATTTGCTCACGCCTACAAAGGACACACCCCCATCTGCAATTGAGACAATGAAAGAAATCACTGCCATGTGTGGCAGTAAAACAATGGTTCTCACCCCGGAGGAACACGACATTGCAGCAGCTGCAATCAGCCATGTTCCCCACATTCTCTCCTACTCTCTGGTGAACACAGTCCACGACCACGACAACGAACAGCAGTATATGAAGCAGTTCGCCGCCGGAGGATTTCGGGACATGACACGGATTGCCGCTTCTTCTCCGGAAATGTGGCAGAACATTGTACTCGCCAACAAAACAGCGGTACTGACCTTTTTAAGCCAGTACCAGGTTGTCTTAGAAGAGTTTAAGCAAATGCTGATAATGGGTGACGAAGAAGGCTTACTGGAATTTTTCCAGCGCTCTAAAGAATACCGGGACACCTTTACATTTTAGTAAGAAATTTCTATTTTTTGCTTTTTGATGGCTTTCTTTTTTATGGATTCATAATGATTCTGCCACCGATTTTCTTCCTCAGAAGTATAACTGCCATCATCCCCTGAACCCAGGTAGTCCTTTTTTTCATCTTCTAAATACTTTTTTATGACCAGATTCTTGGATTCCAACTCCCGTTCGAACTCCCAGAACTCCTCCTCGCTTCCAAAACCTTCAATATAGTTCTGGATTTCCTCATTCTTTGCCTCTTTCACTCCCTGTTTTATTTCCTCTACCACTTCATCAACTTCCTGCTGTGTAGCAGAATACCCCTTCGAAACAGCAAGAGCATAAAGGGACTCTTTCTCTATAAAAGAATCTTTTGCTGCCTTTTCCGGGTCTTCCACGCCAGCCGCCTTAAAGTATTTTACTTTTGTTTTTAATTCCTTTTCCGACACTTTAAAGTCCTTACCTTTAATGGCAACTGCACTCTTTTTATTCCCGCCAGCAGCTTCCTTTGCCACCTCTCCCATTCGGTTCTCTTTACTTTTTAACGCTCCTGTGCCAATCAATGTAGCCAATGCCGCCACCATAAGAAGACCAATTACAATAATGAATTTTTTCATAAGACTCTCTCCTCACTATATATCCTCCACCAGAATCCGGCTCAACTCCTCTACCGTCGGATTCTCCATCTGCACCAGACGGTTCGCCTGATTCGTCACGATTTTTTCAAATAGATTCCGGATTCCCCGGGCATTTCCGAAATCCTTCCGGGCAGCGCCGTCCATACTGTTAAGCACCTGACGTATGCGTAAAAGAGCCTCCTCTTCTATCGTCATACCCGCCTTCTGCGCCATCATATTCAAAATCTCCACTAATTGTTCCTCGGTATAATCGGGAAAATCAATAAACTTGTTAAACCGGGAAATCAGTCCGGTATTGGACTTTAAAAAACGTTCCATCTCTTCCCGGTAACCTGCCACAATAACCACTAAATCATTGCGGTTGTCCTCCATCTCTTTTACGAGGGTGTCAATGGCTTCAATCCCGTAATCATCCCCTGCATCCCGGCTGGACAGAGAATATGCCTCATCAATAAACAAAACCCCTCCTTTTGCCTGGGCAACGACCTCCTTCACTTTCATAGCAGTTTGTCCCAAATAACCCGCTACTAATCCGGCACGGTCCGTCTCTACAAAAGTACCCTTGGAAAGCACTCCCAGTTCCTTATAAATCTCGGCTACCAGACGCGCCACCGTCGTTTTTCCTGTTCCCGCATTTCCGGTAAATACCATGTGGTACGTCATTTCCATTTGGGGCATATGGTAATTCGCCCGCATTTTACGCACCTTAATCAAATTCACCAGAGACTGCATCTCTTCTTTTACCGAAGAAAGACCAACCAGTTGATTGAGTTCATCCATCCACTTCTGTACCGCTGCCGCCCGCTTCGCATCCCTTGCCTGCTCCAGTTCCAGACGTGCCTGGGCAGTCTGGCGGGCAATCTCCTCCTCATCGGGAACCTCTTTTGGTGTTTCCGCTGGTTTTTCACAAGAAACCGCTTCCTCCAGACTGTTCTCTGGACTTTTCGCCGGATTCGTCAGTGCTCTGACATACTCCATCTCATCTCTCACATATCCGGTGCGAAACGTGGAACTGCTAATTTTGCGGAAGACATAGCGATCATCTATCTCTGTCAGAAACTGCAATTCCTCATTCAAAAAAACTTGAATCTGCTGGACATAGTTTTGCAAAAATTCCACTACTCCAGCCCCTTTCTGCTGGTCTAAGTAAGACATGGCAATCACAATATTCAGCAGGGTATCTACAAACATAACACAGAGATGGGTTTTCTTTTCCCTGTCCCGCAGTGCAAATAACTGCAGTAAAATAGGAGGTGCCGACAGCACCTTCTTCGCCTGCCTTACCAATTCTTTGTCTAACGGTTCCTCCTCAGAAACACCCAACAAATTACTATCGGGAATTGCCCTTACAAAGTGGCGCTGCTCCTGCCCAAACCGTCCACAATGTACCGCAAACATAAGCAAAAATGCCTGCAAATACAAATCCAACTGTTCCCGGATAGTCTGCTTCAAAAGTTTTTCCGGCTTTGTCCAATACCCTTCTGAATGTAATTTTACGCAGTGAAACACCAACGTCTGGTAATTCTCTTTTGCAATATCATACAATTCCCGATTGGAATACGCTTTTTCCACAGCCCTCCGACTCCTTTCTCAATCAATTCGATTCATCTTCTACTATTCTATCATCTTTGTAACAAATTTACAATTTTTTAAATTCTTCCCTATAACAATCTATTGACTGTTTTCTAACTATTTATAAAATCGTAAGGAATGTTCCATTGTGAATCTCCCTCCTGCCTGTTATAATTATATAAGCAATTGCGAAACTCTTACGCTCGAATTAAATAAACATAATTTATATATAAATGAGTGCCTTTGTGACGACCAAAGGGAGGAACAACGAAGCGAATGTTATATAAATTATGTTTATAGTATTAGAAGCATTTCATTTCGCAAATGCCTAATAATTATAATTACGAAATTGCGAAACAATAAGGAGGTTTTCTATGAAACACACGATTCCATTCACAAAACGTATTTTAGCACTGGCATTGACGCTGGTCCTCGTTTTTTCTCTCACCGGTTGCTGTGGTTATAAGATAACTACCGAACTGAAGTCAGACGGAACGAGCACGATGACATTCAAGTACCTATATGAAAAGAGCTTCTATGACGAAATGGCAACCAGCGGCACTTCTACGTCTTCCTCTCCATTGACGAGCGGAGATTTCACCCAGAGCACCGAAACCATTGGAAAGTATACATATTATGCCTTCAGCCGGGATTTCTCCTTTTCTTCTTATGATGAATTGAAAAATTTCCTGTGTGACCTGGATTCTTATAAGAACGCAATGAAGAAGAATTCTAAAAATCCAAGTTCCTATGACGATGCGCTGTCTACTGCCATTTTTTCTGACGTTACGGTAAATGAGAGCCTGTTCAAAGCTACTTTGTCCACTACTACAAAAGAAGCCGGTATGGAATTGGCATTTGGCGCAGATGAGGATGACCTTTCCGATATTTCCAACTACAACGAATATTACCAGAATGAAATGGGCGTCCGCATGGATTTCTCCCTCACCTTCCCTTCTGCACCTACGGCTAGCAACGGTACCATCAGCGGCAATACGGTAACATGGGATTTGGCAGGGCTTTCCTCTTCCAATATGCTGATTGCAGAAGTTGGCGGAAGTTTAATCTCTTCTGACACGACCGCTCCTGTTATTAAGGGCGTGAAGAATGGTGCGGTTTACAAGAAAGTAAAAATTGCCAGTGCCAGCGACAACGTATGCGTACAGTCTTTCACTGTAAACGGACAGAATCAGGGCAACAGTGACATTATGCTGGGGTTAAAAGGGGATGGCAAATACAAACTGGTAGCAACAGACATTGCTGGTAATGTTACTACCTGCACCGTCACAATTGATATGAAAAAGCCCAGCATTAAAGGTGCAAAAAGCGGTAAGACATACAAGAAGAATGTTACTCTGAAATTTAAGGACAAATCCGGAATTCAGAAAATTACTGTAAACGGCAAGAAAATCAAGAAATGCAGCTCCAAAAAGTTTACAAAGTCAGGAAAATATAAAGTGAAAGTTACAGACAAAGCAGGCAATACTTCTACAATGATTTTCTCCATTAAGAAAAAATAACACATTTTATATTTGCTTTTACACAAAAATAAAAGGCATAGTAACAGTGAAAACCTGCTACTATGCCTTATTCTTTTATTTAATATCGTTTGTTCCAATTATAATCTGTGCATCCGCACCATTGGGAACCGTTCCTACCTTTATGGAAGCATTCTGGAAATATTTCAGGAATTCCTCTCCCTGACCTTCCTCCGACACAATAATCAAGGTATCTGTAAGTCGTTCCTGGTAATTACCTACTTCCTTTACATTATAACCCAACTGAGTCATTTCTTCTGACCATTTCGCTGCCACCCCGGAAGTTCCGGTAGAGTTCAGAATAACCAGATTAAACAACTCTGACTGCAGTCCTTCCGGCGTATCATCATCGCTGTCTTCTTCCGCATCCTCTTCTGCCGACTGATTCCTGTCCACATTACACTTGCGGAACAAAGCAGAAGTATTCTTCAACTGGAATACATAAGTTTTATTGTCATAACTTCCCGGAGTACAATAATACCGAATGTCTCCCTCAGACAACTCCAAATACGGTTCTACATAAGAAAGTTTGTCACTGCTGTCCAGATTGGATTTTATTTTGTCACACAGACCTTTCACATAGTCTTTTAAGTCTTTTTCCTCAGAATACTGACTCATGTCAGAAAGGTAACTGTCTTTCAAGACTCGTACTTTTACTGTGGTCGTGGAAGAAATCGGTTCTTCTGTAGTCGCTCCCGCTTCGGTCGTCCCCGCTGCTGCCGTTGTAGCATCTGCATAGTTATTTGTCGTAGCAAAGCGGTCGTCATGGGCGTAGGGATCAATTCCATCATCCTCACCGTCATCCTTCTCAGAAGAAGAATACTGGTAGGAGGCTCCTTCCATCTCTCCGTTTTCATCAATCTCTACTTCCCGACTCTCAAACATCTCCTCGAATACATCTTCCGAAATAACCGTATAGTAGGAAACATCAATGTCAAAATACTCC
>JAQXNR010000159.1 GCA_029098105.1 Lachnospiraceae bacterium | reverse complement strand
ACTTCTCTTTTCTCACTGTAGCGGTTCAACTTCAACAGTGGGGTTCCTCCAATCAGTTCCAATGCGCTTTCTTTGATTTCTGCCATAATCATTACCTCCATTTTATAATTTGATTTGTTACATGCCTTACTGGCAAAAAATAAGCAGATGCCATTATAGCACCTGCTTAAAATATCCTAATATTTTCCAGGGTCATATTACACATGGCAAACAAACTGTATTTTCTTCTCTATCCATACAATTACAACAGCACATCATTCTCATATTCATTGAATTATTCTGCTTTGCCATGTCACTCTCTCCTTTCCTATTACCTATCTTTTTAATAGGTTTACTATGTATTATATTATATGACGCATTTCCCATACTGTCAACTGTTTTTTATTGCTTTTTTCAATTTTTCTAAAGCAAGGGTCAAAATCGCTCTGGGACAAGCTACGTTGATGCGTTCGAATCCCTCTCCTGCTTTCCCAAATATTGCACCACTGTCCAGCCACAATCCCGCTTTTTGCACAATCATCTCTTCCCTCTCCGACTCCGTCTGCTGCAGTCCACGAAAGTCCAACCACAGAAGGTAAGTTCCCTCTGGCTCTATCAGACGGATTTCAGAAAGTTGTTCCTGAAGGTAAGTTTTTACATAGCAAATATTTTCCTCCACATAGTGCAGCATTGCCCTATACCAGGTATCCCCATATCGGTATGCCGCTTCACAGGCAGTCAGTCCAAGGGCATTCAACTGACTGTACCCTGCTGCTGCAATCTCTTTTCGAAAAGCCGCCCGCAGTTTGGGTTCTGGTATAAAAATATTGGAAACCTGTAATCCTGCCAGATTAAACGTTTTTGCCGGAGAAGTGCAGGTAACGGAAATATCTGCAAACTCTTTTTTTAGATTAGCAAACACAATGTGTCGGTTTGCTCCATAAACAAAATCCTCATGAATTTCATCACTGACCACAATGACATGATGTTTCAGACAAATCTCCCCCAACTGCAGCAATTCTTCCTCTGTCCATACCCGGCTTACCGGATTGTGGGGACTGCAAAACAAAAATAGTTTCACTCCCTGCTCCACAATTTTTTTCTCAAAATCTGCAAAATCAATGTGGTACTTTCCGTCCTCCCCCAATACCAAAGTGTTGCTGACTACCTTTCTTTTGTTATCTTCAATCACTTCCGTAAAAGGGTAATAAACCGGCTGCTGAATGAGAACAGCATCTCCTTCTTTTGTGTACGCCCTGACGGCCATCGCCAACGCAAATACCACCCCCGGAGTTTTCACCAGCCATCTTCTCTCTACACTCCAGCCGTGTTTTTGCTGCATCCAGTCTGCCACCGCTTCAAAATAGCCCTCACCGCTTTCCGTATAACCAAAAATACCATGCTCCACTCTTTGCTGAATCGCATCCAACACCAGACTGGATGTAGGAAAATCCATATCTGCCACCCACAGCGGCAGCACATTTTCCGGTCGTCCCCTGCGCACCGCAAAATCATACTTCAGACAATCTGTATTTCTTCGTTCTATTACCTTGTCAAAATCTAAATTTTTTTCTTCCAAATTAGGTCTCCTTTCCAGCCATTCCTGTCAATCTTTAAAAGACTCCAACGCCTGCCGCAAATCCTGAATCAAGTCCCGTTCCTCCTCAATTCCAACGGACAGACGCAGCACCCGCTTTGTAATTCCATTTCGAATCCGCACCTCCTCCGGCACATCCGCATGGGTCTGGGTCGTAGGATAGGTAATCAGCGTTTCCACACCGCCCAGGCTCTCCGCAAAATGAATCAGCCGGACTGATTTTAAAATATGCAGTGCCAGTTTCTCACTCTCCACCTCAAACGTAATCATGCTGCCAAAACCAGATGCCTGTTTTTTACAGATTTCATATCCCGGATTCTCCTCAATCCCCGGATAGTAAACCTTGCTCACTCCTTTTTCCTGCTGCAGAAATTTCACTACGGCAAGCGCGTTCTGCTGTGCTTTTTCCATTCTTAACGGCAGCGTCTTGATTCCTCTCATAATCAGCCAACTGTCAAAGGGAGCCAGTCCGGAGCCCACCGTTTTAATAATAAAACAAAGTCTCTGTGCGATTTCCTCAGAAGCCGTAACAAGGAATCCCGCCAAAGTATCATTATGCCCACCAAGAAATTTCGTTCCGCTGTGTACTACAATGTCTGCCCCCAGTTCTAATGGTTTTTGAAAATAAGGCGACAAAAAGGTATTGTCTACAATCAGCAAGAGTCCATGTTTTTTTGCCAACTGGGACACGGCGCGGATATCAATTATATTCATCATAGGATTGGTCGGAGTTTCAATATAAATCGCCTTTGTATTACTCTGAATATAAGTTTCCGGGTCCTCTTTACTACAGTCAATATGACTGAAGGCAATCTCGTTTTTTTCACATATGTTATCAAATAACCTTATGCTGCCACCGTATAAATCAGCATCCGTAATTATGTGGTCCCCGGGTCGAAACAACTCCATCAGTGCGGTAATCGCTGCCATGCCGCTGGAAAAAGCCAGCGCCTGCGTTCCATTTTCCAGAGATGCCACAATTTCCTCCAACCTTTGCCGGGTAGGGTTCTGCAATCTGCTGTAATCATAGCCCGTACTCTCCCCCACTGCCGGGTGGGCATAGGTTGCCGTCTGGTAAATTGGGAAACTGATGGCTCCTGTTCCATCCTGGGCAAAGGTTTCCCCCTGCCCGTAAATACATTTTGTTGCAATTCCATACTCCATTCCAACACCAATCCTTTCGATTTCTTAACTTCACATTGTTTTTCCTTATTTTAGCAAACATACTAAAATAGTAGGTATTACATATATCAAATGGTCAGTTATTAGGGAAATCTATAACTCAGCGTTGATTACCTATTATTCCTGTGGTAAGATAGGTTTTAAATGAAAGTTAGAATTAAAGGAGGAATTATTTTGAAAATTTCGACTCGTGGACGCTATTCTTTTCGAATGATGATAGACCTTGCCCAACATTATAATGAGGGCTTTATTGCTTTAAAAGACATTTCTGCCCGCCAGAATATATCAAAAAAATATCTGGAACAAATTATACCTTTTCTCAATCGGAGTAATCTGTTGCGGACAAACCGTGGACATCAGGGAGGGTACCAGTTGGCAATGCCTCCCTCTGAAATCACGGTAAAAGACATTCTTCTCAGTGCAGAAGGAAGTCTGGCTCCTGTAAGTTGTATGGAAAACGATCCGAATCTCTGTGAAAACTGCGAAACCTGTCTGACACTTCCTGTTTACCAGGGACTTTACCAGGTTATTACCGAATACCTGGAAGGCATTACCCTGCAGGATGTCATCGACAGCCAGCCCGACTCCTGTGAATATTATATTTGATGACAGCCTTTGAAAACTATACAACTACTCCTGAAACGTGCGCAATGCTGCAATGGTTCTGGTAATCAACTCGTCCAGAGTCCAGCCCAGCATGTCCGCGCCCCGCTCTATCACTTCTCTGGAACAACCAGCAGCAAAGTTTTTACTTTTATATTTCTTTTTTACGGACTTTAACTCCAAGTCCTGCACGCTTTTAGAAGGACGCATACGCACTACAGCCCCAATCAATCCGGTCAATTCATCTACCGCATACAATACTTTTTCCATTTCGTGCTCTGGCTCTATGTCCACTGTTATAGCATATCCGTGGCTGGCAGTGGCATGAATCAGACGTTCTTCGATTCCCCGTTCCTGCATAATCTCCTGACTTTTGATACAGTGCTCTTCCGGGAACTGCTCATAGTCCAAATCGTGCAAAAGTCCTACAATTCCCCAAAACTCTTTTTCCTCACCATAGCCTAACTGCTCTGCAAAATACTGCATTGTCTGTTCTACAATCTGGGCGTGTTCCAGATGAAATTCTTCTTTGTTATATTCTGTTAATAGTTCCCATGCTTCTTCTCTTGTCATTCTAATACACAACCTTTCTTTGCTTATTTTACATACCGGTTCCACTTCGGAAGGCAGAAGCCAGCAGTGTACCCAGGTAAATTCCCCCAAGACAAAGAACTACACTGAGTATAATATAAAGGCAAGCCTGTCCCGGTAGATGTTTTTCATATAATGTATATGCCTCCAGAGAAAAGGTGGAAAAAGTAGTAAATCCTCCACAGACACCGGTTTTTAGAAACAACATCCCATTCGGGGAAATGTCCCGCTGTGCTGCAATCTGCACCACAAATCCAATCAATATGGCTCCCAACACATTGGTTACCAATGTCCAGACAGGAAACGTTCCCTTACCTGGCAGCATACTAATGGCATAGCGCAGCATTGCACCCAGGGCACCACCCAGTCCTACATATAGAAAACCCATATTTTCTGTCACCTCTCTTTTCTTCAATGCGCAAAACATATAATGGAGCAAACCGATTCTAAATATGTTTATTGTGCTGTGTTTTTTTGAAAATGTCAAGTAGCAGGAAGATATATTTTTGCAGAACCCCCTCTGTTATATAATACTAGACAGGCGTCTGCAAAACTTACCGCTTACAAGCGCAGTGAAACCATTTTGGTTCTATAAATACAACATCTTTAGGTTGGTAATTGTTAAAATCTAACTATTTCAAATTTTTCTGCATGAAAATACGCCGACAATTGCAATACACTACAACCGCCGACGTAAGTTGGACTTATTTCATTTTATTTTCAGTTAAATAGTAGCAGAAATTTTATCATTTCTTTAGTTCTTTCAATTCCTTTTTCAATGCCTCAATTTCAGCATCCCTCTCCTCCAGAGCCGTTCTCTGCTCGTTTATCGTGCCCTTCTGCTCATCGATTGTATCCTGCATTTCATCAATCATATATTGTACCGTATTCCGGTCCAGTTCTAACAATTCCTTTGAAAACATCGACATCACCTTCTCTGTGTTGCGGCACAACTCATAGATGTCCTCGTACAG
>JAQXNR010000158.1 GCA_029098105.1 Lachnospiraceae bacterium | reverse complement strand
TGTCACTAAAGGAATTGCAACTTTTGGGCAATGCGGGAGTTGTATTCGAATGTTATACGGTGGATTCCATGGAACTTGCGAATCAGGCGGTTTCTCAGGGGGCAGTGGGAATTACTACAGATATGTTGTTGCCAGAGGATTACCGAAAACAGAAGGGAGAATAGCAACATGGCAAAGAGATGGAAAAAGGGAATGGCATATTTGCTGACAGTGATGGTTGTTTGTAATGGTTGTTGTCCGGTATATGGAAAGGCTGCAGTGACTTCTTTGTTTTTAGAAAAAACAATAGCATCTGGGAACGCGTCGGGGGAAGCATCCGGGAATGCGTCGGGAGAAGCATGCTCAGATGCCTCGGCAGAGGCAGTTCCTTCCGATCCATACGAATACTCCAAAGTGCCGAGATGGTATGCCATCCAGTATCATTTAAATGGTGGGGGAGACAACAGCAATCCGGCAGTTTACAGGCAGGGAGACGAGGTGGTTCTGTCTTCTCCGGTCAGAAAGGGGTACCAATTTGAAGGCTGGTATTTGGATGCTGCCATGAATGGAACGAGTCTTTCTGCGATTACGTCTGCTATGTCCGGTCCCATTCATTTGTATGCCAAATGGAGCCGGGTTACTTATTCTGTTACTTACCGGTATAGCGGTGGAAAAAAGGTTGCGGAGAATCCAATTTCATACTATTACAAAGAAAAGACGATTGTTTTAAAACCATCCAGCCGCTCCGGTTACCAGTTTGCCGGATGGTATCGGATAGATACCGGAGAAAAGATTTCAAAAATCAGCAATACAATGTGTGAAAATCTGGTGCTACAGGCAAAATGGACAAAGGTAACTCTGGGAAAGGTTACCAGTGTAAAATTAAAGTCCGAGAAAAGTAAATTAAAAATACAAATTAAAAAGGTGAGCAAGGCAAAAGGCTATGAGTACCAATACTGGAAAAAAGGAACGAAAAAGCGTGGTAGTGCTATTACGACCCAGAGAAACTATACGCTGTTGAAACTTTCGCCGGGAAAAAAATATTGCGTCCGTGTTCGGGCTTACACATATGACTCCTGTGGGAAGAAAGTATATGGTAAATACAGCAAAACAAGTTGTGTCATAGTAAAGAATTAGGAAAAATACTTTACAAGATGAGTTCACTGTGATACAATCAGCAAGTATGATTTTTACCGTTACCCGGAGTCGGGACGCTCCGACCGGATTCTTAGTAACTGGTGTTTAAAAAAGAAAGGAGATAGTAATAATGATTACTACAGAAATGAAGAAAGAAATCGTAAAGACTTATGGTAAGGATGAGAATGATACTGGTTCTATCGAGGTTCAGATTGCATTACTGACCGCAAGAATCAAGGATTTGAATGAGCATCTGGCAGTTCATCCGAAAGACCATCACTCCAGAAGAGGTCTTCTGAAAATGGTTGGTCAGAGACGTAGATTATTAGCCTATTATAAGAGTAAGGATATTGAGGCATATCGTGTACTGATTGAGAAGTTAGGTTTAAGAAAGTAATGAGTTGCAGGGGGAAGCCGGGAAATCGGCTTCCTTTGTTTATAATGTAGATTGGGAGTGAAGAATATGATGTTAGACGGAGGCCTGATACTGGAGGGCGGAGGCATGCGCGGTCTGTATACCGTCGGAGTGTTGGATTTCTTCATGAAAAAAGACATTTATTTTAAGGATTGCATTGGGGTGTCTGCAGGTGCCAGCCATGGATGCAGTTATTTATCCAGACAGCCGAAACGGGCACGAAAGATTGTAATGCGGTACTTGGATACAAAACAGTATGCCAGTCCTATGGCGATGATATTAACGGGAGATTTTTTTGACAAAAAGTTTCATACCCAGACAGTTCCGGATCAACTGGTTCCCTATGATTATGAAACTGCAGCCCAAAACCCTATGAATTTTTATGTGGTGGCGACGGAATGCGAGACGGGACAGCCGGTATATCACAAATGCAGTGATATGAAAAAAGATATGGAGTGGGTTTGGGCATCGGGATGCCTTCCTATGTTTGCCCGGACGGTAGAAATTGAGGGGCGTCACTACATGGATGGTGCAGTGGGAGATTCCATTCCGGTACGCCATTCGGTAGAAATGGGAAACCGCAAAAATGTAGTGGTGTTGACCCGGGATGAAAATTACCGGAAAACGCCAGACAAGTCGATTCACATGATTCGCATGAAATACCATAAATACCCGGAATTTGTGAAGGTGATGGAGAATCGTCCGGAGGCTTATAACGATACTCTGGAATATATTCGCCAGGAGGAGGCAGCAGGAAGGCTGTTTGTCATACGTCCTAAAACGCCGGTTACAGTGGGACGTCTGGAAAAAAATAAGGAAGAACTAAAAGCCTTGTACCGCTCAGGGTATGAAGATGCCCGGGACGCATACCAGGCAATGCTTGCATTTATGCAGGAGGAGTCCGGCATACAATAAGAGAAAGAAATGGGTGAAAAAGCATGAAACAGGTACGACTGGGGAACACCATTTTAGGGGATGGGAGAGTAAAAATCTGTTTGCCACTGGTGGGGAAAAACCGTTCTGAGATAGTGGAGCAGATGTATACCGTTACCAAGCATGAACCGGATGTAATTGAATTTCGGGCAGACTGGTATGAATCTGTATTTGAGAAGGCAAAACTGCATGCGGTTCTGGAAGAGGTTCGTCAGATGGCGGGAGGCATTCCTATTTTGTTTACGTTCCGCAGCAAAAACGAAGGTGGAGAACACAGTATTTCCTGGGATGCTTACCAGGAACTCAATTTATATGTGGCACAGCAGGGACTGGCAGAGGCGGTAGACGTGGAGGCCTTTTTTAACTATGAGGCGGTTACGGGAAAGGTATTGACCGAAGAAGGTCAGGACGGGATGGCGGTGCACCGTATGGAAACCTACCGGGATGAAAATGGAATCGGACAACTTATAAACAGACTACAGCAGTATGGAGTGAAAGTCATTGCGTCCAACCATGACTTTGAAAAGACACCGGTAGAGGAACAGATGCTTGCCAGACTGGTTTGTATGCAGAATATGGGAGCAGATATTGCCAAACTGGCGGTTATGCCCTGCGACTCGGAGGATGTGCTGAGTGTGCTTTGTACTACCCGAAAGGCAGTACAGAAATGCTGTGAGATTCCTGTGATTACTATGGCGATGGGACGGCTGGGAGCAGTTACCCGGTTGAGTGGGGAACTGTTTGGCAGTGTTCTGACATTTGCCAGTGCGGGAAAGACCTCTGCTCCGGGACAGATTGAAATCGAACAGTTACGGGGAATTTTGAATCTGCTGTAGCCTTTTTTGAGAAAATAAATAAATTTGACAAAGTATGATTTTGTTGTGGAAATACCTGCATATTAGTGTTATAATACGAATATGTGGGTATTTTTGTATAGTCCATCAGGAAGTTTCCGAAGGACTTTTTTATATCCGGGACTTCTTAAGAGAAAATAGCAAACAGAGAAGGGGAAGGCTGTTTTTTGTTAAGTGGTTTCGGTGTGGAATATCCACAGCAAGGTTTCTGTCTGAGAGGCAGGAATACAAAATAGATGGGCGATGCCCGGAAAAGGAGAAGGTTATGTACAAAAGTTTTAGTATGGAGCTTGCAGGAAGAACCCTTACAGTAGATGTGGGAAGAGTTGGCAAGCAGGCAAATGGATGCGCATTTATGCATTACGGTGACACAACGGTATTGTCCACCGCTACCGCATCAGAAAAGCCGCGGGAGGGAATCGATTTCTTCCCTTTAAGTGTTGAGTTTGAGGAGAAAATGTATGCTGTGGGTAAGATTCCCGGAGGCTTTAATAAGCGTGAGGGAAAGGCGAGTGAGAATGCGGTTCTTACCTCAAGAGTGATTGACCGTCCGATGCGTCCGTTGTTCCCAAAGGATTACCGGAATGATGTTACATTGAACAACATGGTAATGAGTGTGGATCCGGAGTGCCGTCCGGAGTTGGTTGGTATGCTTGGTTCTGCGATTGCTACTTGCATTTCCGACATTCCTTTTGACGGTCCCTGTGCAATGACACAGATGGGTATGATAGATGGGGAGTTTATTGTGAATCCTTCCCAGGAGCAGTGGGCAAAAGGCGATTTGAAACTGACTGTTGCCTCTACCGCAGAGAAGGTAATTATGATTGAAGCCGGGGCTAACCTGATTTCTGATGAGAAGATGATTGAGGCAATTTATAAGTGCCATGAAGTAAATCAGACGATTATTGAATTTATTAACAACATTGTGGCAGAGGTTGGTAAACCTAAGCATTCCTATGAGAGTTGCGCGATTCCTGAGGAGTTGTTTGCAGCCATAAAGGAAATTGTGCCTCCACAGGAGATGGAAGAAGCCGTATTTACCGATGAGAAGCAGGTACGGGAGGAGAACATTCGCCAGATTACCGAGCGTCTGGAAGAGGCATTTGCGGATAACGAGGAATGGTTGAATGTATTGGGAGAAGCCATTTACCAGTACCAGAAGAAGACGGTCCGCAAGATGATTCTGAAGGATCACAAGCGTCCGGATGGCCGGGCGATTGACCAGATTCGTCCATTGGCTTCAGAAGTAGATATTATTCCCCGGGTACATGGTTCTGCTATGTTTACTCGTGGACAGACACAGATTTGTAATGTTACGACACTGGCTCCTCTTTCTGAAATTCAGAAAGTAGATGGATTGGATGAGAATGTAACTGGCAAGCGCTATATGCACCATTACAATTTCCCTTCTTATTCTGTTGGAGAGACAAAACCTTCTAGAGGTCCGGGACGCCGGGAGATTGGACATGGCGCTTTGGCTGAGAGAGCATTGCTTCCGGTTCTTCCCAGTGAGGAGGAATTCCCGTATGCGATTCGCTCCGTTTCTGAAACATTCGAATCCAATGGTTCTACCTCTATGGCATCTACCTGTGCATCCTGTATGTCGCTGATGGCAGCAGGTGTTCCGTTAAAGGACATGGTAGCAGGTATTTCCTGTGGTCTGGTGACAGGGGATACAGATGATGATTATTTAGTACTGACGGATATTCAGGGTCTGGAAGATTTCTTTGGAGATATGGACTTTAAGGTAACCGGTACCCACGAAGGAATCAGTGCTATTCAGATGGATATTAAGATTCATGGATTGACCCGTCCGATTGTAGAGGAAGCCATCCGTCGCGCTCATGAAGCCCGTAATTTTATTATGGATACGGTTATGGTCAACGCGATTGACAAGCCGAGAGACCATGTGGGTGAGTTTGCGCCTAAGATTATTCAGACGAAGGTGGATCCGGACCAGATTAGTGAGGTCATTGGACAGCGCGGTAAGACCATCAACAAGATTATTGATGAAACCGGAGTTAAGATTGACATCAATGACGAAGGCATGGTATATATTTGTGGCGTAGATCAGGCAATGATGGACAAGGCATTAAAGATTATACGTTCCATCGTAGACCCGATTGAAGTAGGACAGATTTACGAGGGTACGGTTGTGCGGATTATGAATTTTGGCGCATTTGTAGAACTGGCACCGAATAAAGATGGTATGATTCATATTTCCAAACTGGCACCGCAGCGTGTGGAAAAAGTAGAAGATGTAGTAAATATTGGCGATGTGGTGAAGGTAAAGGTTCTGGAAGTGGACAAGATGGGCAGAATCAACTTGAGTTTAAAAGATGTACCTCAGGAGTAAATCATTTTCGTATAATATTTTGTAATTTCTGGCAGAAAGGGCTGCATGTAGGTAGTCCTTTCTGTTTTTTTTGGCGAAAAAACGGGGTTTCACCTGTAGTTGGGACAGCAGGTGACAGGATTGTTAAAATTTTATCAAAAAATTGGTTGCAATCAATTTTGCAATATGGTAAACTAGAATCATAATAGGCTGAGAATGCTCTGTTTTGTAGTGTTCCGGTCAAAACATACTATTATAATGGAGGAACATATTATGTCAAAAAAAGTTGTTTTAGCTGGCGCTTGTCGTACCGCAATTGGAACTATGGGTGGAGGACTGAGTACCACTCCGGCTCCTGTACTGGGTTCTATTGTAATTAAGGAAGCGCTGAAGAGAGCAGGCGTACCGGCAGAGCAGGTAGACCATGTATACATGGGTTGTGTAATCCAGGCTGGTCTTGGTCAGAATGTTGCACGTCAGGCTTCTATTAAGGCTGGTCTTCCGGTAGAGACTCCGGCAGTTACAGTTAATGTTGTATGTGGTTCTGGTCTGAACTGTGTAAATATGGCGGCACAGATGATTCAGGCTGGGGATGCAGACATTGTAGTAGCTGGTGGTATGGAGAACATGTCCATGGCTCCTTATGCATTGAAGCAGGCACGTTTTGGTTACAGAATGGGTAACAACACAATGGTTGATACGATGGTAAACGATGCTTTATGGGATGCTTTCAATGATTACCACATGGGTATTACTGCTGAGAATGTGTGTGAGAAATACGGTATTACCAGACAGGAATTGGACGAGTTTGCAGCTAAGAGCCAGCAGAAGGCTGCTGCTGCTGTAGAAGCTGGTGCATTCAAGGATGAGATTGTACCGGTAGAAGTACAGAAGAAGAAAGAGACTGTAATCGTAGATACCGATGAGGGACCTCGTCCTGGCACAACTGCTGAGAGTATTGCAAAATTGCGTCCTGCATTTAAGAAGGATGGTATTGTTACTGCTGCTAACTCTTCTGGTATTAATGACGGTGCTGCTGCCATTGTTGTAATGAGCGAAGAGAAGGCAAAAGAACTGGGCGTTAAGCCGATGGCTACTTTTGTTGCTGGTGCTTTGGGTGGTGTTGATCCTGCTATTATGGGTGTTGGTCCGGTTGCTGCTACGAATAAGGTTATGGCTAAGACTGGATACAAGATTGAAGATTTTGATATTATTGAGGCAAATGAGGCTTTTGCTGCACAGTCTATCGCAGTTCAGAGAGATTTAGGCTTTACGGACGAGCAGTTGAATCCAAATGGTGGTGCGATTGCACTGGGACATCCGGTTGGAGCATCCGGTTGTCGTATTCTTGTTACTCTGTTGCATGAGATGGAGAAGAAAGATGCGAAGAAGGGTCTGGCTACTCTGTGTATTGGTGGCGGTATGGGTTGTGCTACCATCGTTGAGCGTGACTAATTATAGATTTGCGAATATTACATCTGCGGGTCCGGATGGATCCGCGGATAAATTTAAGTAAAGGAGATATTCACATGGAATTCATTTTGTATGAGCAGGAAGGTTATGTTGGAATTCTCACAATTAACCGTCCGAAAGCGTTAAACGCATTAAACAGCCAGGTACTGGATGAGTTGAATGAAACTCTGGACAGCATTGACGTGAATACAACAAGAGCGTTGATTATTACCGGAGCAGGAGAGAAGTCCTTTGTTGCTGGTGCAGATATTGGAGAGATGTCTACTCTGACCAAGGCAGAGGGAGAGGCATTTGGTAAGAAGGGAAATGACGTATTCCGCAAATTAGAAACCTTGCCGATTCCTGTCATTGCGGCAGTAAACGGATTTGCTCTTGGCGGTGGATGTGAGATTAGCATGAGTTGTGACATCCGTATTTGTTCCGAGAATGCTGTATTTGGTCAGCCTGAGGTTGGTTTGGGAATCACTCCGGGATTTGGAGGAACCCAGAGACTGGCACGTCTGGTCAGCCCGGGAATGGCAAAACAGTTGATTTATACGGCTCGCAACATTAAAGCCGATGAGGCATATCGCATTGGTCTTGTAAATGCTGTATACCCGGCAGAGGAATTGTTACCGGCTGCTAAGAAATTAGCAGAAACTATTGCAAAGAATGCTCCGATTGCAGTGCGTAACTGTAAAAAGGCAATCAATGACGGTTTACAGGTGAACATGGACGAAGCGATTGTAGTTGAGGAGAAATTATTCGGTGACTGCTTTGAGACGGAAGATCAGAAAGCCGGAATGGGTAATTTCCTGGAGAAGGACAAGGAAAAGAAATTAAAGGTTGTTCCTTTCCAGAACAAATAGTGAATAAAAATGTAATCCCATTACATTTCATATTAAAATAATTCTTTAGGAGGATGAAACACATGATAGTAGGTATTATTGGTGCCGGAACAATGGGTTCTGGAATTGCACAGGCTTTTGCCATGACCGATGGTTATGAAGTACGTCTTTGTGACATCAAGCAGGAATTTGCAGATGGTGGTAAAGCGAAAATTGAGAAAAACATGAAATTCCTGGTAGGCAAAGAGAAGATTACTCAGGAGAAGGCAGATGAGATTCTTGGCAAGATTAAGACTGGTCTGAAAGACATCTGTACGGACTGTAATCTGGTAATCGAGGTTGCACCGGAGAACATGCAGATTAAGAAAGATACCTTTAAGGAATTAATGGGTATTGTTCCTGCTGACTGTATGTTTGCAACCAACACTTCTTCTCTTTCTATTACAGAGATTGGTGCTGGTCTGGACCGTCCGATTATTGGTATGCATTTCTTCAACCCTGCAGACAGAATGAAACTGGTAGAGGTTATTGCAGGTGCAAATACACCGGCTGATTTGGTTGACAAGATTAAGGCAATCGCTGTTGAGATTGGCAAGGAGCCGGTTCAGGTTGAGGAAGCTCCTGGTTTCGTTGTAAACCGTATCTTAATTCCAATGATTAACGAGGCAATTGGTATCTATGCAGAGGGTATTGCTACTGTAGAGGGTATTGATACCGCTATGAAACTTGGTGCAAGCCATCCGATGGGACCGCTGGCTCTTGGTGATTTGGTAGGTCTTGATATTGTACTGGCAATCATGGATGTATTATATACTGAGACTGGTGATTCTAAGTACCGTGCTCATCCATTACTTCGCAAGATGGTTCGTGGTGGCAAGTTAGGTCGTAAGACTGGTAAGGGCTTCTACGATTACAGCAAATAAAGAATCAGTGAAGTAGTGAATATTTATAAATTATTATGGAGGAATTAAAAGATGGATTTTACATTAAGTAAGAAACATGAAATGGCAAAAAATCTTTTCAAAGAGTTTGCTGAGAATGAAGTAAAACCTCTTGCACAGGAAGTTGACGAAACAGAAGTATTTCCTAGAGAGAATGTTGAGAAGATGGCAAAATTAGGTTTCCTTGGAATTCCCATTCCCAAGGAGTACGGTGGACAGGGTTGTGATCCTTTGACATACGCTATGTGTGTAGAGGAACTGTCTAAGGTATGTGGTACAACAGGTGTTATTGTTTCCGCACATACCTCTCTTTGTTGCGATCCGATTCAGACTTATGGTACTCCGGAGCAGAAAGAGAAATATTTAGTACCTTTGGCAAAGGGCGAGAAACTGGGTGCATTTGGTTTGACTGAGCCGGGTGCTGGTACCGATGCACAGGGTCAGCAGACAAAAGCGGTACTGGATGGCGATGAGTGGGTACTGAATGGTTCTAAGTGCTTTATTACCAATGGTAAAGAAGCAGATGTTTACATCATCATTGCAGTAACCGGTAAGATTGAAAAACGCGGACGCATCCAGAAAGAAATCTCTGCATTCATCGTAGAGAAGGGAACTCCTGGCTTTACTTTTGGTACGAAGGAAGCAAAAATGGGTATTCGTGGTTCTTCTACTTATGAGTTGATTTTCACCGATTGCCGCATTCCGAAAGAGAATTTATTAGGTGCTAAGGGCAAAGGTTTCGGTATTGCTATGCATACACTGGATGGTGGACGTATTGGTATTGCTGCTCAGGCACTTGGTATTGCTGAGGGTGCTTTGGAGACAACGATTGAGTACGTTAAGGAACGTAAGCAGTTTGGTCGTTCTATTGCACAGTTCCAGAATACACAGTTCCAGTTGGCAGATATGGCAACCAAAGTAGAAGCTGCTAAGATGCTGGTATACAAGGCCGCTATGAAGAAGGGCGAGTACCAGGCAGGTGCTAAGGTTTCTTATTCTGTAGAGGCTGCTATGGCTAAGTTATATGCAGCAGAGGTTGCTATGGAAGTAACAACCAAGGCTGTTCAGTTACATGGTGGTTATGGTTACATCAGAGAGTACGATGTTGAGCGTATGATGCGCGATGCTAAGATCACAGAAATCTACGAAGGAACTTCAGAGGTTCAGCGTATGGTTATTTCTGCTAATTTATTAAAATAATAGGAGGTACTTATTGTGAAGGTTGTTGTTTGTGTAAAACAGGTACCTGATACTAAGGGTGGCGTTAAGTTTAACCCGGATGGTACATTGGACAGAGGTGCAATGCTTACTATTATGAATCCAGATGACAAGGCTGGATTAGAGGCAGCACTGAGATTAAAAGATGAATATGGCGCAGAGGTAACAGTTGTTACCATGGGTCTGCCAAAGGCAGAGGAAGTTCTTCGGGAAGCTATGGCAATGGGTGCTGACAAAGGTATTCTGGTAACTGACAGAGTGTTGGGTGGTGCAGATACCTGGGCTACTTCTACTACACTGGCTGGTGCAATCCGTAATTTAGAGTATGACATCATCATTACCGGACGTCAGGCAATTGATGGTGATACTGCACAGGTTGGACCACAGATTTCAGAGCATCTTGATATTCCTGTTATTTCCTATGCACAGGATATTAAGATTGAGGGTGACAGTGTTGTAGTTCAGCGTCAGTATGAGGACAGATACCATGTTGTTAAGGCAAAAATGCCAGTGTTAATCACAGCTCTTTCTGAGTTAAATGAGCCCCGTTATATGACTCCTGGTGGAATCTTTGATGCTTATGATGCAGAGATTACCACATGGGGCAGAGCAAACCTGGTAGATGTAGACGATGCAAATCTGGGTCTTAAGGGTTCTCCTACCAAGATTGCAAAGGCTTCTGACAAGGTGCGCAAGGGCGCTGGTGAGAAGGTTACTCCAGATTCACCGGAAGAGGCTGTAAGCTACATTGTTGATAAATTAAAAGTAAAACATGTAATTTAATTAAGAAAGAAAAGTGGTGAATAAAATGGGTTTAGAAGAATATAAAGGTGTATATGTCTTTGCGCAGCAGGTAGACAATGAGATTAGCAGTATTGCATTCGAACTGTTGGGTAAGGCAAGAGACTTGGCAAGTGATTTAGGTACTGATGTTACTGCAGTTCTGTTGGGTTCTGGCATCAAAGGGCTGGCTGACCAGTTGGCAGAGTATGGTGCAGACAAAGTTATTGTAGTAGATGATCCGGAGTTAAAGGACTACAGAACAGAGCCTTATGCACATGGTTTGGCTGAAGTCATCAACAAGTACAAACCGGAAATCGTTCTGGTTGGTGCAACTGCGATTGGACGTGACTTAGGTCCTCGTGTGTCTGCTCGTGTAGCAACTGGTTTGACTGCAGATTGTACAGTTCTGGAGATTGGTGATTTCCCTCTGAATCCGATTCCGGGTCAGGAGCAGAAACACAATCAGTTATTGATGACACGTCCTGCATTTGGTGGTAATACCATTGCAACGATTGCATGTCCTGACAACCGTCCTCAGATGGCTACGGTTCGTGCTGGTGTTATGCAGGCAATTGAGCCCATCAAAGGGGCTAAGGCTGTTGTTGAGGAGTTCAATCCAGGCTTTACTCCAGACAATAAATATGTAGAGATTCTGGATGTTGTAAAATCTGTAACGGATACGGTTGACATTATGGATGCTAAGATTCTGGTATCCGGTGGCCGTGGTGTAGGTTCTCCTGAGAACTTCAAAATTCTTGAGGATTTGGCTAAGGTTCTCGGCGGTGAGGTTTCATGCTCTCGTGCCGTAGTAGATTCCGGCTGGAAACCGAGAGATTTACAGGTTGGACAGACTGGTAAGACGGTACGTCCAAATGTATATTTTGCAATCGGTATTTCTGGTGCAATTCAGCACGTTGCTGGTATGGAAGAGTCTGATATCATTATTGCAATCAATAAGGATGAGGATGCTCCTATTTTTGACGTAGCAGATTACGGTATTGTGGGCGATTTGAACAAGATTGTTCCACAGCTGACAGAGGCTTTAAAAGCAGAGTTAGCAAAATAATTGGATTCCCGGATTGGGAAACAACTCTTTTTGACATTTCATATTTTACGGACCACAGCCTTGTTGCTGTGGTTCTTTTTGATGTATATGCATAAAAATACACCATCGGCAAACCGATGGTGTAAGTCATACTTATTAAGAATAAAATAGATTAATATTCCATTGCCTTCTCTTCCCCGTTCATAACCCGGAGTGCGCCCTGAGCGAGAGCCAGTAACTCGTCTTCACCGGGATAGATGGTGACCGGTGCAATGAAACTGACAGCTTCTGTCATCGTTTTCTGTGTAACTTCGCCATAGGCAATACCACCAGTCAATATAATCTGGTCCACTTTGCCACCTAGTACAACACTCATAGCGCCGATTTCTTTACATAACTGGTAGTGGAAGGCATCCATTACGTTTTGGGCGGTTTCGTTGCCCTCAGAAGCCATTTTAACAACATCTCGCATGTCGTTGGTTCCCAAATAAGCGTTGAATCCACCATTGCCATTAATCATTTTACCAACTTCGGCCTGGGTATATTTGCCGCTAAAACATAATTTCATCAGAGCACCGGAAGGAAGACCGCCAGAACGCTCCGGTGAGAAAGGTCCATCTCCGTCCAAAGCATTAGCAACATCTACTACTTTACCGTTTTTATGGGCTCCAACGGAAACACCACCGCCCATATGTACTACGATTAAATTCAAATCTTCGTATGCTTTGCCCACTTCCTTGGCATAGCGTTTTGCCACTGCCTTCTGGTTCAGCGCATGGAAAATGGAAATGCGGGGCATTTCAGGGTGACCGGAAAGACGAGCCACATCTGCCAGTTCATCTACTACAACCGGGTCTACAATATAGGAAGGCACATGAATCTGGGATGCGATTTCAGATGCCAGAATTCCTCCCAGGTTGGAAGCGTGCTGTCCCTGCTTACCAATCTTTAAATCCTCTAACAATTCTGGAGTGGTAGCATAAGTACCGCCAGGAATCGGTTTTAACAGTCCACCGCGTCCAACAACGACATCAATGGAAGAGAGGTCCACATTTTTTTCTGCTAAAACATCCAAGATGACCTTTTTTCGGAAATCCTTCTGGTCATAGATGGTTGCATACTGGGCAATCTCTTCGGTAGAGTGACGCAGTGTTTCTTCCATAACCTGAGTTTCATCCTCATAAACACCAATTTTGGTGGAGGTAGAGCCAGGGTTAATAATTAAAATTTTGTATGACATGTTAATCCTCCTTTTGTCTGTCCGGGTCCATGAAAACCGGGACATGCATTCTATAGCCTATTGTATAACGATTCCCGGTTGAAATCAAGGAAAAAAGGCACTGGGATTCAGGACAAATAAAAAGGACGGAACCGAAGTTCCGTCCTTCATGAGGGGGGAGAGGATTCAAATATATGAAAAACTCTACGGTTGTTATAATACTGGTTAATTGTGAAGAAAATGTGAGGGGAAAAGACAATCACAGAATTGTCACAACTTATTCACAATATTATAGTGTTATTCTTAATAGGTTCGGTTTTGGGCGTATTGGTTTGCCCGTATTTCTGCAGAATCATCTAATGGTTCCAAGGAAATGGGTTTGCCATATTTGCGTTCGAGTGCTTTTTGCAAAAGGTAATCACAAAGATGAGGGTTTTTTGGAAGGAGAGGACCGTGTAAGTAGGTGCCGATTACGTTGCGGTAATGGACGCCTTCATAACTTCGGTCATCGGTGTTGCCGAACCCATGAACCACTTTGCCTAAAGGTTGATTCCCTTGAATGTAGGTTCGTCCTCCGTGATTTTCAAAACCGGTAATGGGCATTTCAAATAAGTCGCTTTGAATGGTAATATTGCCAATCAGGCGACCTTCACCCTGAGTAGTGTATAAGTCTACCAGGTTCAGTCCGGGGACTTTTTCGTCTCCCATCTGGTAGTAAGAACCTAAAAGTTGGTAACCACCGCAGATGGCAATGACGACACCGTCCTGTTCCACGTATTGCCGGAAATCCGATTGAATGGTTTTTAATTCTTCACAGACCAGTTTTTGTTCCCGGTCGGAGCCGCCGCCTAAAAGTATGATGTCCAGTTCCTGGAAAGGAATGGAATCGTGGAGTTGAAATTCCCGTACGTTGGCATCGATGCCACGCCAGTTGAGGCGTTTTACCATACAGCGGATGTTTCCACGGTCTCCATACAGGTTCAGTAAGTCGGGGTAGAGATGACCGATTGTCAAATTCATGCGTGTTCACCTTCTTCCAGTTGTTTTAAGCGTTTACGAGTTCCGAACAGGGCGGTATAGTTCACAAGAATATATAGATTGTCCAGTTCGTCCTGAAGCATAGTCTGAATGGCTTCCTCTACACTTAGTATTGCCTCACAGGGAATGTCGCTGTATTTGAACCGTAGTTCCATATCGTAGGCACGCAGTCCGCTGACAATAATACGGTTGATGTTGGCACCGGAAAATCGTTCAAGATCTACATCCCAGAGCCAGGAAATATCGTGACCGTCCTGGGCATTGTCGTTGATGACAACGATTAGATTCTTTTTGCTGGAATCTTCCATAACAGCGGAAATGTTCTGGTTAAATCCGGCAGGATTTTTAGCAAGGTTCAGCAGAACATCGGTGCCCTGAATGTGGAAATGCTCCATTCTTCCATTTTCTGGTTTAAAATCTTTAAGAATCGGGGCAATCTTTTCCAGTGCAAAGCCCTCTGTGTGAGCACCGGCATAGGCAGCCAGTATATTATATATGTTATAAAAACCACGGTAGTTAGAGGAAAGCGAAACTGGTTCTTTGTTCTTGGGAACAAGAGTAAAATTCAGTCCTTGGTGCAGCGTAATGTCAGTTGCATCATAATCAATTGCAGGTCGCTTAAACCCACAACCGGGACAATGGTAACTGCCAAGCTGACTGAAATGGTAAAATTTGTAATCCAGTTTTTCGCCGCATAATTGACAGAAACGGCCCTCTCGTATTTCACTGGTGGAAGCGGGGTTGTCTGGACAGGGGGTGCTGATTCCATAGGTAATTGTCCTGTGACCTGTGGAGGTGGCTAAAGAGGCGCTTAAAACGTCATCTGCATTGACGATTAGTGTACAGTCCGGCGCCATGGCAATGGCACGCCGCAGTAAATCCATTGTGATGTCAATTTCTCCATAGCGGTCCAACTGGTCCCGGAACAGATTGGTAAGAATCATATAGTCGGGTGTGAAATGAGGAAATACCCGGAGAGTGGATGCCTCGTCTATTTCAATACAGGCATAATCTGCATCCAGGTGTCCATGGCGGTCGGCTGCCAGAACAAACGCAGAAATGACACCGTTTAGCATATTGGAGCCGGTGCTGTTGCAAATGACAGTTTGCCCCTCGGAACGCAGAAAGGAACAAAGCATATTGTTCGTGGTAGTTTTTCCGTTGGTTCCGCAGGTTACATAGATTCTTTGACGAACTTCTCCTGCCAGTTCTTTTAAAATATCCGGGTAAATAGTAACGGCTATTCTGCCTGCCCAGGTGACGCCCTGGCGTCCCAGTTTGCGGCAGACGTAATTTGCTGCCTTGGACAGGAAAATCGCCAATTTTTTTCGTAATTTCATAGAAGTATCCTCGTAATCTGAATATTATTATTTAGTTTACACTATTGTGAAACCAGTGTAAAGAATAATTCTAAGGATTTATTTGACATCGTAGGGGGACTTTTGTAAAATTATGAAGAAAGGACAGAAAGAGAACAAAGAATCTGGAGGATATGTTTTGAATATATTAAATGTGCAGGATGTAACAATGGATTTAGGGGATAGAGTTTTGTTTGAGAAACTTTCTTTTGGGATTCAAAGCCAGGACCGGATTGGGTTGATTGGATTGAACGGAAGTGGGAAAAGCACCCTGCTCAAAATGATTGCCGGGACGGCAGAAGTGGAAGAAGGCAGTATTATTCGGGCGAATCATATTAAGATTGGATATTTAGAGCAGATGCCGGAATTTTCACAGAATGACAGGATTCTGTCCTATGTCATGGGAGATACTGGAAAGAATGAGGTGTGGAGCAATGAAAGCGATGCGAAAATCATGCTGACAGAGCTGGGAATCAATGACTGGGAGCAGGATTTGACGACGCTTTCCGGCGGACAGAAAAAGCGGGTTGCGTTGGCGAGAACCTTGCTCTACCCAAGTGAACTGTTGATTTTGGATGAGCCTACGAACCATCTGGACAGTGACATGATAGAGTGGCTGGAGCAATATTTGCAGAATTATAAAGGTGCTCTGTTGATGGTTACTCATGACCGGTATTTTCTGGATAGTGTGACAAATAAAATTCTGGAATTGGACCGGGGACATCTATATGAATATGACACGAATTATTCCGGTTTTCTGGAGTACAAGAGTCAGCGGGAGGAAAGAGAACAGGCTTCTTACGAGAAAAGCCGTAATCTGTACCGTAATGAATTAAAATGGGTGCGGCGTGGGGCGAGAGCACGTTCCACCAAACAGAAGGCCCGGTTGCAGCGTTTTGAAGAATTAAAAAATATGCGCCAGCCGGAAAAAATTGGGAATGTACAGTTAGAGTCGATTGTGAGCCGCATGGGCAAGAAGACGATGGAATTGTATCATCTGTCAAAGCGGTTTGGGGAAAAAGTGATTTTGCAGGATTTCAGTTACCTTTTTTTGCGTGGACAGAATGTTGGCTTTGTAGGGGAAAATGGTTGTGGAAAAACCACTCTGTTGAAACTGCTGACAGGGGAACTGGAGCCGGACAGCGGTAACATCGAGGTGGGAGAGACGATACAGATTGGATATTTTTCCCAGACCTGTGAGTCCATGCCGGCAGATTTAAGAGTGATTGATTATGTTAAGGAAATTGCAGAATACCTTGTGACCCCAAGTGGGACTATAAGTGCCAGTGCTATGTGTGAACGGTTTCTTTTTGACTCGGTAATGCAGTATACGCCAATCGGAAAATTGTCTGGTGGAGAGAAACGGCGGTTATACCTGCTCCGGGTGTTGATGGGGGCTCCCAATGTGCTAATACTGGATGAGCCTACGAATGATTTGGATATTGCCACCCTGAATGTATTGGAGAATTATTTGGACCATTTTGATGGAATTGTGATTGTAGTTTCCCATGACCGGTATTTTCTGGACCGGACTGTGGACCGGATTTTTGCCTTTGAGGGAAATGGGATATTAAAGCAGTATGAAGGGGGATATACGGATTACTATTTGAAGCGTACCGGTACTTTGCGGGAGGGCTATTTTGATGACATGGAGCCAGTCCGGGGAAATGTAACGCAGGAGGAGAAAGAGAAGAAAAAGCAGGCACAGGAACAGTACCGGGAGCAAAAAAGCCAGTTAAAATCGCTGAAATTTTCCTATAAAGAGCAACAGGAATATGACACCATTGAACAGGATATTGAACAGTTGGAGTTGGAACTGACCCGGATTGAGGAGGAAATGTTAAAGCAGGCTACATCCTATTCTGCACTGGCAGAATTGACAGCGGAAAAGGAGCAGGTGAATACAGAACTTCAGGAGAAATATGAGCGCTGGGAGTATTTGTCAGAACTGGCAGAGAAAATTGCGGCGCAGAAGGAAGGCTAGGATGGAATATATATATGAAGCATTGAGAAAAACGGAACAGATTCCAGCAGCCTATGAGGAGTGGAAGCAGTACCGGGAGCAGGTTACCAGTTACCTGCTTTCCAAAGTGAAGCACCAGAGCCGGATTGCTATTCTGGGGGCAGGGCAATCCAATGATTTGGAACTTCGCCGGTTAGTAGAAGCGGGGCATGAATTGGTGCTTTTGGACCGGGATAACAGCGCGATGAAGCAGGGACTGCAACGGCAGTTTGGAGAAGATGCCGCTCGGGTTTCAATCGAGTGCAGACATTGTGACATATGGCCAGTAACGGTGGAAGACTACCATCAATTGGAGGAATTGCTATTACAGAACACAGACATGGAAGTTATTGTTGGCTGGATGAAAACTTTGACAAAACGGTTGGAACAGTCCACACCGGATTTGGGAACAGGGTATGACTGGCTGGTGGTGATGGGGTTGCACAGCCAGGTCAATATTATGTTTGTAACATTGCTACACTACTATATAGGAACGTTTGGTCTGGATTATTCCAAACGGGATGTGCAGATGTATTATGCTATGGTGACCCAGATGAATCAGGAAATGACAATGCATATACAGCCTTTTTTGATGCAGGCTGCCCGGCGTCAGTTATTTGCCTATGAATATGGTAGTTTTGAACCGGGGGAGGAGCAGATTTATGATGTGTTGAACCTGTTCCGCCAGGGTCGGGCGGATTGTGTGCAGAAACTGGGAATCAGCCGGGTAGAAGGAGCTTTGCAGTGGGAGCAACTTTTGAGTAAGGAATATGCACAGCAGTGTTTACAAATCCGGGATTGGAATTATTTAGTATGGCCCTTTTGTAAAGACAAACAGTACCTTATGGTATTTTATGAATGTTGTAAAGCGGGATTGTGAAACGGGTGAATGGAATGAAACAAAAAAGTATTCGAAATTATATATTTTTCTCTGCAGTATTCCTGTTTTTTCTGATGCTTTTCATTGTGGGACTGCAAAAAGGGGACTACATTGGCTTTGCTTCCGATGTGACTCTTACTTATTATGAAGATTGGGTTCAGGTCTTTCAGGACAACACCACAAAAAAACTGAATCTGCCCGGAAAGGTGCAGTATGAAAAGAGCAGCCGGAATGGGGCAAAGGGACAGATTGTGATTCAGCATGAACTGCCCCAGCACATAAAAAGCGATTTGGCAGTCTGCCTGTGGGTGGATAATCAGAGAATACAGGTTCATGTGGACGGTGAGGAAATTTATTCTTATGGCGTAGATTCGCCCTATATATTTGGGAAAAACTGTGGGAGATACTGGAGTATGATTCAAATTCCGGAAGCTGCCAGTGGAAAAAAATTGACTATCACGCTGACGACACCATACGATAGAGAGCAATGTACCTTGGATTCCATTTATATTGGTACGGAGAATTCCATTCTCTTCCAATTATTAAAGGATTATGGTGTGGGACTGGTA
>JAQXNR010000157.1 GCA_029098105.1 Lachnospiraceae bacterium | reverse complement strand
TTGTCAATCGCATCCTTCGGCGGATTGCCCGGTAACCATTCCACATCACAAGCAATGGTGTCACTGTTATTTACACGGTCTACCACCAACTGGTAGTTCGCTTCATAGCCATCATTTAACAAAACCGTTTCAATCTGGGACGGGAATACATTCACTCCCTTAACAACCATCATATCATCACTTCTGCCCAGTGGTTTACTCATACGAATATGGGTACGTCCACAGGAACATTTCTTACGGGAAAGCACACAGATATCCCGGGTGCGGTAACGCAGCAACGGAAATGCCTTCTTCGTAATACAGGTAAATACCAGTTCTCCTTTTTCTCCCTCTGGTAATACCTCCCCGGTCTGAGGATTGATTACTTCTGCAATAAAATGATCCTCATTGACATGCATACCCTTTTGCTCCTCACATTCAAAGGAAACACCCGGACCACTGATTTCCGTTAAGCCATATATATCATACGCTTTGATTCCAAGAGATTTCTCAATATTGTGACGCATCTCCTCAGTCCACGCCTCAGCACCAAAAATACCAGCCTTTAAATGAATCTGCTCCTGTATACCCCGCTCTGCAATACTTTCTCCCAAATATGCCGCATAAGAGGGAGTACAACAAAGAATCGTAGAGCCCAAATCTGTCATAAACTGAATCTGACGGTCCGTATTTCCAGAAGACATAGGAAGGGTAAGACACCCAACTTTGTGAGAACCTCCGTTCAAACCAGGACCTCCGGTAAACAGACCATACCCGTAAGAAACATGCACAACATCCTCTTTTGTTCCACCAGCAGCAACAATTGCCCGGGCACAGCAGTTCTCCCAAATATCAATGTCATCCTGGGTATAAAAAGCAACCACGCGCCGTCCGGTTGTTCCACTAGTAGACTGAATCCGCACGCAGTCTTCTTTGGGTACCCCCAGCAAACCATATGGGTACTGGTCTCTCAAATCGTCCTTTGTAATGAAAGGAAGTTTATGCAAATCTTCAATTCCGTTAATATCCTCCGGTCTGACTCCCATCTCATCCATACGGTTGCGGTAAAAAGCAACATTCTGGTACACATGACGCACCTGCTCAATCAAACGTTTACTTTGTAATTTTTGTATCTCCTCCACTGGCATTGTCTCAATTTCCGGGTTAAAATAGTTCCTCATTTTCTACTTCCTCCTTATATATGTAATAACTTAACAATTATACTCTGCCCAAAGCAAATGCTTTGCGGTTCAAATCCAGAAACTTGGCGGGTACACAGGCTTCCAGGGAAGTAAGCCACGCCGACTCCTCCACATCCTTAAAGTATTTCGAAAACCGTCCCATCAAAACAATATTCGTAGCTTTGGAAGAACCTGCTTGCACAGCCATCCCTAAAGCATCCATTGCATCCACACTGGCTCCTGCCTGCTCCATTTTAGAAACCAGATTCTGTGGATATTCGACTGCTCCGGTAATAACCGGCATCGGATCAATTTCCTGAGTATTGACAATAACCTTTCCTCCCGGTTTTAAATATTCCATATAACGGGCGGCTTCCAACGTCTCAAAGGAAATAATATAGTCCGCTTCCCCTTTGTCAATAATGGGAGAATATACTTTGTCTCCAAAACGTACATAGGTTACCACACTTCCCCCTCTCTGGCTCATTCCATGAACCTCTGACACCTTTACATCATATCCCTGGGAAAGCAATACATGTCCTAATAACTTGCTGGCAAGCAGAGAACCCTGTCCACCAACACCAACAATCATCACATTTGTTGTCATTTCTACTTACCTCCATCCTTTAATGCGTCAAATGCACACAACTGCTGACAGACTCCACAGCCAACACACAACGTTGCATCTACAGTTGCTTTTCCGTCTTTAAAACAAAGCGCCGGACAACCCAGTTTCATACAGGCTTTACATCCCTTACACTTGTCTTTGTCTACCTTCAACGCCGGTTTTGCCTTCACATATTTCAGCAATGCACAAGGACGGCGGCTAATAATAACGGAAGGTTCCTTTGCTGCCAGTTCTTCCTTCACCACCCGGTCACATTCTTTTAAATCGTAAGGGTCTACAACAACTACCCGGTTAAATCCCATGGCGCGACACAACGCTTCCAAATCAATCTTACCTGCCGGGTCTCCCTTAATATTATAGCCAGTTGTAGGATTCTGTTGGTGTCCCGTCATACCGGTAATTGAATTGTCCAGTATCACTACTGTAGAATTACTCTGGTTGTAAGCAATATTGGCAAGCCCCGTCATACCCGAATGCATAAATGTGGAATCCCCAATCACAGCTACCGTTTTGCCTTCACTCTCTTCTCCCAATGCCTTGTTAAATCCATGAATAGAACTGATGGACGCGCCCATACATGCGGTCATCTCCATGGCATTCAAAGGTGCCACAGCACCTAACGTATAACATCCAATGTCTCCCAGCACCGTACACTTATTTTTTGCCAAAGTGTAAAACATTCCTCTGTGAGGACAGCCTGCACACATAACCGGAGGTCGGTTGGGAAGATTTTCAATCTTCTGACAGCCTTCTTTCGGCTTCATCCCCAATTTCTCTGCAATCAGACTCTGGGAAAACTCATCTATGCTAGGTAATACATCCTTACCAGTAACTTCCAGTCCCAACGCCTTGCAGTGGGTTTCAATAATCCCATCCAGTTCCTCTATAATAATCAACTTATCTACCTTTGCCGCAAAATCCAGAATTTTCTCCACTGGAAGAGGGTGAATCATCCCCAGTTTCAATATACTGGCATTGTCCCCAAATACTTCCTTCGCATACTGGTAACTGGTGCTGGAAGTAATAATACCAATTGCCGTATCTCCCATTTCCACCCGATTGCAGTCACAAGTCTCAGCAAACGCCGTTAAATCTTTTGTTCTCTGCTCCACAAACGGATGCCGTTTCTTGGCATTTGCCGGCATCATAACATATTTTGCAATATTCTTCTCATACGGTTTTCTTTCCGGCACCAGACGTTCTCCCGGTTCCACCACACTCTGGGAATGCGCAATCCTCGTACACATACGAAGTATCACCGGAGTATCATACTTCTCTGACAATTCATATGCCATTTTCGTATACTCCAATGCCTCAGCAGAATCCGCCGGTTCCAGCATCGGAACTTTAGCCGCAATAGCATAATGACGGGAATCCTGCTCATTCTGAGAGGAATGCATTCCCGGGTCATCGGCAACACAGATGACCATTCCCGCATTTACTCCCGTATAGGCAATGGTAAATAACGGGTCGGCTGCTACGTTCAACCCCACATGCTTCATTCCACAAAAACTCCGCTTACCTGCAAGACAGGCGCCATAGGCAACTTCCATTGCAACTTTTTCATTCGGAGCCCACTCACAATAAATCTCATCGTACTTGGCTGCTTCCTCGGTTACCTCTGTGCTGGGTGTTCCGGGGTAGGAACTGACCACCTCCACACCAGCCTCATAAAGGCCCCGGGCAAACGCCTGATTTCCTAACATTAACTGTTTCATTTCTACTCATCCTTTACACATATAAATTCTGCGCCTGTCTTCGACGTAAAAACGCATTATGTTTTATTGTATCACAAGACACCATTCCCGTAAACAAAGAATGTGGCAGTCTTTTCCTAATTTTAATTACCAGTTATCTTCATCACTCATAATTTTTACATATACGGTTCGGGTTCTGGGACCATCATATTCCAGAAAATAGACTCCCTGCCAGGTTCCCAAAAGCAATTTCCCCTTTTCAATAATCAACGTTTCCGAAAATCCCATCATACTTGCCTTAATATGGGCTGCAGAATTTCCCTCTGCATGGCGGTAATGGTCCTCCCATGGTACAATCTTGTCCATCTCCTTTGTAAAATCCCGCACCACATCCGGATCGGCATTCTCATTAATGGTAAGTGCCGCCGTAGTGTGAGGCACAAATATAACACAGATTCCCGATTTGATATCCTTTTTCCACAAAATATCCTCTATCTGTGCCGTAATATCAATCATCTCTGTGTGCTTTGCTGTCTTAATCTGCAATTTTTTTAAAATCGTTTTCATGTGAACATCTCCTCCTTACTGTCGGCAAGTAGTGAAAAGAGGAAGAAGTACTACTTCTTCCTCCTGTATCATCCTTCTAACCTACTTTGATGCGAATTTTTAATACATCCTCCTCCGCCAACAATCCATTTACTGCAAAATTAAGGTATCCTTCCGGAATGTCTCTTGCCGTTCCCTTAAAGGCTACTGCCTTGGAAAAACTGACTAAATAAAGTTCTACTTCCTGGGTTACAGAAATAATTCCTGGTGCTATCAAGTCTCTCAATTCAATCTTATTCATGTTGTCGCACTCCTTACTGTAAAATACTGCTTGAATCTATCCAACTATACTCATTTTACCATAGACATTCAGGAAATCCCAGCACTTTTTTAGATTTGTAGGGAATCTTTAACAATATCCCCATCTTCCAATATAATCATTCGATTTGCATGATTCGCAACCGCTATATCATGAGTAACAACAACAATTGTTTTTCCTTCCCTATGCAACTGGTCAAATATTTGCATAATGTCTTCTCCTGTTTTAGAATCCAACGCTCCTGTAGGTTCATCTGCAAGAAT
>JAQXNR010000156.1 GCA_029098105.1 Lachnospiraceae bacterium | reverse complement strand
AGGAGGCATATTTCTTTAAAATGAGCAAATATGCAGACCGTTTAATCGAGCATATCAACACCCATCCGGAATTTATTCAGCCGGTGTCCCGCAAAAATGAGATGATGAACAACTTCTTACTGCCGGGATTACAGGATTTATGTGTTTCCCGTACTTCTTTTAAATGGGGAATTCCGGTGGATTTTGATGACAAACCTGTCGTTTATGTATGGCTGGATGCACTGACTAACTACATTACCGGTATTGGTTATGATTTGGATGGAAACGGCGACCCGAAATTTGAAAAGTTCTGGCCGGCAGATTTGCATTTGATTGGAAAAGACATTTTACGGTTCCATACGATTTACTGGCCGATTATGTTGATGGCATTGGGGCTTCCTTTACCGAAGCAGGTATTTGGACATCCGTGGCTGTTGCAGGGAGATGGCAAGATGAGTAAGTCCAAGGGAAATGTGCTCTATGCCGACGAGTTGGTGGAAGTCTTTGGTGTGGATGCCGTGCGATATTTTGTATTGAATGAAATGCCTTTTGAAAACGACGGTGTCATCAGTTGGGAACTGATGGTGGAGCGGGTCAATTCCGACCTTGCCAACACGTTGGGCAATCTGGTCAACCGTACTATTTCCATGTCCAATAAATATTTTGACGGTGTTGTTACCAACCGGGGCGTTGTGGACAGCATGGATGTAGAATTGCGGGAAGTAGCAGTTTCTACGGTAGGAAATGTAAGTAAGAAAATGGACAAATTGCGGGTGGCAGATGCCATTACCGAGATTTTCACTCTCTTTAAGAGATGTAACAAATATATTGACGAGACTACCCCCTGGGTACTGGCAAAAAATGAGGCGGACAAAGACCGGCTGGATACAGTTCTCTATAATCTCTGTGAGTGCATCAGCATTGGTGCAACGCTGTTAGCCCCCTTTATGCCGGAAACTTCAGAGAAGATTTTAAAACAGTTGAATACAGAGCCGAGAAAGTTCTATGATTTAGAGAATTACGGTTTGTATAAGAGTGGAACAAAGGTGACCGACAATCCGGAGATTTTATTCGCAAGACAGGACTTAAAAGAGGTATTAGCTGGTGTGGAGGCACGTCAGGAAGCCGCTCAAAAAGAGGCGCTGGGACCGGTTGTGGATATTGAGGCAAAGCCGGAGATTACTTTTGATGATTTTTCCAAAATGCAGTTCCAGGTAGGACGTATTATTTCCTGTGAGGAAGTAAAGAATTCGAAAAAACTGCTCTGTTCTCAGGTACAGATTGGCAGTGAAGTAAAACAGATTGTTTCCGGAATTAAGGCACACTATTCTGCAAAAGAGATGGTGGGCAAGGAAGTTATGGTGCTGGTGAACTTAAAACCTGCCAAACTTGCCGGAGTGCTTTCTGAGGGAATGCTGCTCTGTGCGGAGAATGACAAGGGAGAGTTGTCTCTGATGGTGCCGGAGCGAAAGATGGTACCGGGTGCAGAGATTTGCTAACAATTTCAAAGTGAGATGAAAAATGAAACTGTCGCTTTTACGATGTGTGAATCGGAAAGCGGCAGTTTTTTTGTTGGGTAGGTAAGTCCCCCTCCGGTGCGAGGCACCTACGGCGGACGGAGTAGGTAACGCGAATCGGTTTTTTTAATCTCGAAAATAACGAAAATGACATAATTACCTAGCGAAAATGACATAGTCGAAAAAATCGAAAAAAATCGAGTATAATGGAATTATGCGTCGCAATCATTAAAATAGTATAGCAATAAAATCGCAGGAAAGGTAGTGTCAACATAAAACTGGAGGGAGGTGTTTAGTGTAAAATAAAACTGTAACAAAACGCAATCCCAAAAGTGTAACTATTCCTATATTCTTAACTAATAATCTTCTTCAATCACCTGTAATTCAAGGTAATCAAAATCAACCGATTCAATAAAACTATCCCCGTAGAATCGTACTTTGTCATGTAGTATGAATTCCTTTTTGTTCTGCTCCAGCCAGATTGGCTTTCCCAAATCAAAGGCATAACAGATTTCGTCCAAGCAGTAATAAACTTTGCGGGTCCGGTTGAGGGCAGGGTCTTCGCACTCGATGACAATGTCTTTTAACAGATGGTTTTCTTTCCAGATTTTTCCCCACATACGAAACATAGCATACCTCCGGTAAATACTGATTGCACATTTTCGGAAAACAGTGACAGGTCTATTTTGGAGTTTTTTTCTGTAAATGTCAAGGGAAGAAAAGAATATTTAAATTGTATTTTAACGTGAAATTCGTTATACTAATCCCAGAGATTGGAGTAACGAATTTTGTTTTGTAAAAAGGACACAAAGAGGGTGCAGGTATGGCAAAAACAGTTGGGATTGGAATACAGAGTTTTTCTGAAGTGAGGGAGAGAAATTGTTTTTATATTGATAAAACAAATTTTATAAAGGAATGGTGGGAGAGAGAGGATGATGTAACCCTCATCGCCCGTCCGAGACGATTTGGAAAAACTCTGAACATGAGTATGCTGGAGCAGTTTTTCTCTTTGAACTATGCAGACCGGGGAGATTTGTTTGAGGGACTTTCCATCTGGGAGGAGGAAAAGTACCGGAAGTTGCAGGGCACCTATCCAGTCATCAGTCTCTCTTTTGCAAATGTAAAAGAAATCAATTATGTAAATACCAGAAAAAAAATATGTCAGATGCTTACGGATTTATATGCAGATCATGCATTTTTATTGAAATGTGAAGCACTTGATGAAGCGGATAAGGCATATTTTAAACGGGTTTGCGTGGATATGGATGACGTGGATGCTACGATGGCAATTCATTATATGGCAAAATTTTTATATCTTTACTATGGAAAGAAGGTCATTATTCTTCTGGACGAGTATGATACGCCCATGCAGGAGGCTTATGTGAACGGTTTCTGGGAGGAGCTGGTTGCCTTTACAAGAAGTCTGTTCAATTCTACTTTCAAGACCAACTTATATCTGAAGCGGGCGATTATGACTGGAATTACACGGGTGAGCAAGGAGTCTATATTCTCCGATTTAAACAACCTGAAGGTTGTTACCACGACATCGGATGAATATTCTACCTCCTTTGGTTTTACTGAAGAGGAAGTATTTACGGCATTGGATGAATATGGATATAGTGATAAGAAAGAAATCGTAAAACGGTGGTATGATGGTTTCGTCTTTGGAAGACAAAGGGATATTTATAATCCGTGGTCGATTATAAATTTTTTGGATACCGGAAAAATTGGTACCTACTGGGCAAATACCAGCAGCAACAGTCTGGTGGGCAAGTTAATTCGACAGGGAAATCGCAATATTAAAACAACTTTTGAAGCGTTGCTGAACCGGGAAACAATTTATTGTCCGATTGATGAACAGATTGTGTATAACCAGTTGGACGATAATGATGGTGCCATCTGGAGTCTGCTGCTTGCCAGCGGCTATTTAAAGGTGGTAAGTTATGAGGAGAAGGACGAAGAAGGAACTGATGTGGTGTATGGTTTGAATCTTACCAACGGAGAGGTACTGGATATGTTTTACAGCATGGTGCGGGGCTGGTTTAACAAGGCAAAGGCGGACTATAATGATTTTGTGAAAGCTATGCTTGGCGGCAACCGGAAAGAAATGAACGCCTACATGAATCGTGTGGCACTGCAGACCTTTAGTTACTTTGATACAGGTAACGCTCCTTCTTACGATGCACCGGAGCGTTTCTATCATGGATTTGTTTTAGGATTGATTGCAGACATGAGCAGGGAATATGTTGTAACCTCTAATCGGGAAAGTGGATTTGGACGGTATGATGTGATGATAGAGCCGAAAGACAAAGAAAAGAATGGCATTATTTTGGAATTTAAGGTACATGATGCGGATGACGAAAAGACTCTGGAGGATACGGTCAAAGCGGCCCTTGCCCAGATTGAGGAAAAGGATTATGCGGCAGCACTCATTGCAAAGGGAATTCCGGCGGAGCATATCCGAAAATACGGCATTGCTTTTGAGGGGAAGAAAGTGTTAATCGGATAACGAATTTTTGAAGGAGCAGAACATGAAAAAAATAAAATTTTATTTGAATGATATATTTGTGGAAGGCATGACTGGTATGGCGCATGGTCTGTTTGCCACGTTGATTGTAGGAACCATATTGGCACAGTTGGGAACGCTGGTTGGAGGAGTAGCAGGCACCTATATCGGGTATGCGGCAACAGCGGCAAAAATCTTGACAGGAGCCGGCATTGGTGTAGGTATGGCGTACCGTTTTAAGGAGTCTACTCTGACTACGGTTTCTGCCGGGATTTGTGGTTTTGTCGGAGGATATGCCAGTCAGATGATTGGTGGCAGTTTTGTAGTGGACGGGCTGGTACACATTTCCGGTCCCGGGGAGCCGCTGGGGGCTTTTGTTGCCGCCTATGTGGGAATCAAATTAGGACATCTGGTATCTGGCAAAACTAAATTGGACATTATTGTAACACCGATGGTAACCATCTTTTCCGGTGCGGCGTTGGGCTTTTTGGTAGGTCCCCCCATTTCCCGGTTTATGTTGATGCTGGGGGATTTGATTATTTGGGCAACGGAACGCCAGCCGCTTCTGATGGGTGTTGTTGTGTCGGTTTTGATGGGAATGATATTGACGCTTCCGATAAGTTCCGCTGCTCTGGGTGTGATTTTAGATTTGTCCGGCATTGCGGCGGGGGCAGCCACCATCGGCTGTTGTTGTAACATGGTGGGATTTGCAGTAGCAAGTTTCCGGGAAAACCGTTGGGGAGGCCTTTTTGCCCAGGGAATCGGAACTTCTATGTTGCAGGTGCCCAACATTATGAAAAAACCGATTATATGGCTTCCTGCAATTATTTCCAGCGCGATACTGGGACCGATTTCCACTGTGGTACTGGGAATGACAAATAATGCCACTGGTTCCGGAATGGGTTCTGCCGGATTGGTAGGACAACTTATGACATACCAGACAATGGTGTCGGAAGGATTTCATGGAATTATTGTATTGATTGAAATTATAGTAATGCATTTTATTGCTCCCGCGGTGATTGCCTTTCTTGTTTCAGAATTTATGCGAAAACATAAATGGATTCAGGAAGGTGACATGAAACTGGATATATAAAAAAGGAGGCGTTGGGATGGCAGATAATACATTTGATAAAGGGGTAGAGTATTTAAAGGAAGCCTATGACAAACTGACCCGGATTGAGCAGTTAAACGAGTCATTGAATACAGCAAAATCGGATGCAAAACGGCTGGAAAAAATGAGTGCCCAGGAGGAGCGGGATAAAAAAGAAGAAATTGCTTCCACAATCAAAAAGCGAAAAGCGGAAATTAATGCAGCATATGACAAAGAAATGGATGTGATTCAGAGCAAGATTAAAAAAATCGACTCTAAACGGGAAAATCATAAATCGCGACAGCAGGATGCCCGTTACCGGGCAGAAACGGAGGAATTGCGTCAGGAGGTGGACAACTGCACGACAGAAATCCGCAATATATTAAAGCAGTACCACATTTCCCGGATGTGCCGTTCCAATCTGTATTACAGTTTATTTTTACCAAAAGGAATCAAGGATTATTTGATTCTGCTGCTTTGGATATTGATTACTCTGTTAGCGATTCCGCTGGCAATTTGCGGAATCGGTAAATACACTTTTTTAAAGACAGTGGAATCCCAGATGGTATATTATGTATTGATTTTTGTCTGCTGTATTAGTTTGGTTTTTATAACCTATTTAGTGATTACGAACCGCACTAAGGTGCGTTACCGTGCCCAGTTGTTGCACTGCCGCAATGAGAAAGACAAAATCCGGGCAATTCGCCGGCAGATGCGGGCGGTACATAATAAAATAAAAAAGGACCGGGATGAGAGTGATTATAACCTGGGTTCCTTTGATGAACAGATTGCAGCCTTCCGTCGGGAGATGGAAGCCATTGGAGAACAGAAAAAACAGGCATTGATGGATTTTGATACGGAGAAAAAACCATTGGTAGAACGGGAAATTGCCAGTGCCCACGATGCCAAAATCAGTGAGTACGATGCACAGCGCAAAGAAGCAGAAGATTTTCAGGATCAGGCGGCATCAGAATTGGCAGCGTTGCGTCTGGACATTTCCAATCAATATGAGGCATACCTGGGAAAAGAGTATGTCACTCTGGAAAAATTAGACATTCTCATTGGCATTATGGAGGAAGAAGGGGTAACTACCGTTGGAGATGCCATTGCGGTATACAAGGGAAAGTTGGACATATAGTCGGCAAAGACTGTCAACAATACCTTCGCTGATGAAATCAGCTAATTGAATCAAATCATAGAGCCGTGCATGGCGCAAAACCATCTGGCTTTTATAGGAACTGCTGCGGGCTTCGCCGATGATTCCGGTTATGGATATTTGGCCGACCCGGGGCAGTTTTTTATTGACACCTTCTCCCGGGGAGAGGGGTTGGTTGGCAAGGGTGACATAGCCCAGATGGTGAGGAACGCCCAGCGAGGCATCCACCACTAGCAGCAAGCAGTCGCTTAAGGTTTTTTCTTCCTCTGCCAGTTCTTTTTGCAGAGCGGTCAGGGTTGCACTTAAATTGATGGCGTGAACCGGTTCTTTTAGCGTGCCATAGACGCGGACGCGGGAAGCGGAATCCGGTTCCACATTTGCCAGCAGTTGTTTTAAGCGGTGACCCACAAAGGGTCCCAGACTGTCTCCGGTCACTTTGTCTGTTCCGATACATAAAATAATAATAGGCATTTCTGGCCTTATATGACAATTCATCATCTGAAAAAGAGAATTGGAAAAATCATGCTTTTGTGTTTCTTCCATACAGGAAAAATAATATACATTTTTATTCATCTGCCATACCTCCGTTTGTGGGGCTAACTAAATCATATCCAGATTTTTTATAATTTATGCATGGGCAGCAAGGAAAGTGTCAGGACAAAGAAATGTCGTAACTTGCGTTCGGATTTTGGAATACGCCCCATAAAATGGCAGAAATCGCCAGTCCCGCTGTGGTATCTTGTCCATAGACAACTGGAAATAGATTGGTAGAAAATAGTTGTCAGAAATGGAGGGAACAGTATGGAGCAGAAGGGAAAAGAAAAACAGAGTCCGATTCAGTATAAAGAAAAACAGATTAAGCGGGGGATTCCAAAGAATATTCGCCAGATTGGAGAGGTAACCGGGAAACAGAAAATTTACATAGAAGATTATGTAGTGACCTATTTGAATCAATTGGCGCATCCTACGAATTCTATTTCCCGGGGAGCCGTTCTTTTAGGTGAATGGGTGCATTATGAAAAAGAAGATGTACTGTTTATAAGTGGCGCAGTGGAGGCGGACAACCTTTCTTTTGACATGAATGAAATCACTTTTGGAGATGATACTTGGACAGATATTTATGAAAAAGCAGGGAAGTATTTTGAAAACATAAATGTAGTGGGCTGGTTTTTATCCCGGCTGGGATATTCCGTAAAATTAACGGATGCCATGCTGCGGCTTCAGCGGGAACATTTTAAAGAAGAGGGCAGTGTTTTATACCTGATGGATGCATTGGAACAGGAAGATGCTTTTTATTTGTTCCGGGGAGAGCAATTGGTAAAACAAATGGGTTACTACATATACTATGAACGCAATACACCAATGCAGAATTATTTAATTGAAAATCAGGGAATGGAGAGAGGGGTTCGGGAAGACAAGCGAATCGAATATAAAGACGGACAGTTGTTGCATAATTACCATGAAATCATGGCGGGCAGACGGGAGCGCAAGGAGGAAAAACGGATTACCGGTATGCTTTATGTCACCAGCGCATTGCTTATTATTGTATTTCTGGCATTGTCCATTAGTATTTTCAATAACTATGACAAGTTACAGGCGATGCAGTTGTCGCTGGACAACATGATTTCCCAGAATAGTGGGAATTCTTCAGAAGATATGGAGCAAGCGGGAGATGTAACTTCAACGGTTCAGCAGGAAACCGCTTCGGACAACACCCAGGCAGAATCTGAGGCAATGGCGGAGAACGGACCGGGAGATACGGTAGCGGCAAATGATGGAACCACACAGGAAATCGTGGCAAGCAGTGAAGAAACCACTACGCAAGCGCCGGTGGCATCCACCGATGAAGCGGTACAGACCGCAGGCGATACGGTACAGACGGCTTCCATGGGAAATCAGAATTACTATACGGTACAGCAGGGAGACACATTGTTGTCCATCAGTCAACAGATGTACCATTCTGATGCCTATATAGAAACACTGCGGCAGGCAAATGAAATCGGTGAAAATGATTATATTTACCCGGGTCAGCAGATTGTTATTCCTTCAATTCAATAGACGGGGATTTTTTTGATGCACAAAATCCTTAAATGGTGTATACTGAAACATGTAGCATCAGAACAGAAGTCAGGTTTGGAGGAATGGTGTGATTACCAAAATAACCGAAGCATCTAAGAATGCAGAAAATAAAGAGAAGACACAAGCACCTGAAGATAATGTCATTCAAATACAGGGACGTTCCAAGACGCCGTTTATGATAGCCGGGCTGATATTACTGGCGGTGTTGGGAGTGGGAGCCTATTTCTATTTTAATCGAACTTATACGAAGTATGCAGTAGATTCCAGCGTTCCCCGGACCGATGAGACGGCAATGGAATATATTGCATTTCAGGGTGGTTTTATTAAATATAACGTAGACGGAATTACTTACGAGGACAAGTCTGGTACGATTGTCTGGACGGAAGCCTTTACTATGACAGACCCCAAGGTAGTGACCAGAGGAGAGTATGCTGTAGTTACAGATATTGGGAATAATGAATACATGTTGTATAGTGCCAACAAGAAAATCGGTAATTTTACAACGGATTACCCGATTACGGATATACAGGTGGCACAGCAGGGACTGGTAGCCGTGGTTTTAGAGGATGAAAAGGTGAATTATATTGTTGCCTTTGACCGTTCCGGAACAAAGTGTGTGGAGATTAAGACCACGATTAATAAAAACGGATACCCATTGGCGATTGCGTTGTCAGAGGACGGCAAGAAACTGGTTGCTTCTTATATTACGATTGAAGGTACTCAGGTGGAGAGCGCTTTGACATTTTATAATTTTGGAGATGTGGGTAAGAATGAAGTAGACCGTCAGGTGGGATATAAAAAATTTAAAGATGAATTGTTTCCCAGAATGGAATTTGTAACCAACGATACCGTTTGTGCCTTTGGTGACGGTCGGATGGTTCTCTATTCCATGAAGCAGAAGCCCAAAGAGATTGTAAATAAGAAGATTAAGGACAGTGTTAAGAGCATTTTTTATAATGAATCTTATGTAGGTTATATTTGTAAAAAAGAGCAGAAGTCTTCTGGAGAAAGCACGCAGACCCATGAAGAACTGGACGTGAATCAGAGTTCTGCGGATGAAGGCTATACAATTAAGGCGTTCAACCTGAAGGGGAAATTAGTGCTGACTCAGGATATTGATTTTAATTATACCGATGTTCATTCTACCGGAGATGAAGTAGTGGTGATTTCGGATACGGAATGTCAGATATTTAAGTATAATGGATTTTTGAAATACCATGGGACCTTCGAAGAGGGGATTGGTGATTTCTTCCCCACGACAAGAAAGAACCATTATATTTTAATTACTGGAGATAATACGCAGATGATACATCTGAAATAATTTCAGAGACGTTTAGGAGAGCCAATATGAATCTGTTGACGGTTATTGTTGTTGTCTATTTGTTAATTGAAACCCTGCTTGGAGGTAAGCGGGGTTTTTTCAAATCCATTGTTGCCCTTTTGGTTATTGGGGCAGCAATGTTTTTTAGTATGCGTTGTAGTCCCCAGGTGGCGAAGGCAATCAAGGATAACACGGATATTGATGAGTTGCTGGAAGAACGAATAGAAGAAGGGTTAGAACTTCCAAAGTCACAAAATGAAATGGGAAGCCGCAGTTGGCAGAAAGAGCAATTAGACAACAGTGGATTTCCGGATTGCATAAAACGGATATTGGAGGACAACAGCAATCAGGAATTTTTCCGGGCATTAGGCGCAGAGAGTTTCTGCCATTATATAGCTGGTTATATTACGGGAATCATTTTGAATAGTATCGCGTATTTATTGACCTTTGTTGGGATTTGGTTACTATTTCACATTATGGCAAGAGCACTGGGACTTGTATTTGAACTGCCCATTTTAAACGGGTTAAACCGGGTCGGAGGAGCGTTGTTTGGGCTGGCGAAAGGCATTCTGGTTCTTCTTTTATTTTTTGTAATCCTGACGATGTTTGGAAGTAACCAGTGGGGGCAGACCGTGATTCAGGCAGTAGAAGAAAGCCCGGTTTTATTTTGGTTATATGAGAATAATCCTTTGATGGATGTTGTGACAGACATTACAAAATTAATATTTTAGAAGGAAAGGAACATTAAAAAAAGGAAAATTGTTTGAATTGAAGGCACAATTTATAGATGTAAAAAGCGAAACGAATACTAGATTATGTGGTTTCGAACACATGAACAGAAAAACGCCGGAATGCATGATAAAATAAGGATTTAAAAAAATAAAAAAAGTTTAAAAAACTTGTTGACAAAGTGAAATTCAAGTGGTATTATTTAATTCGTTGCCGACGAAAACAAGAAATTGTTTGAAAGCAACACAACCTTGATAACTGAATAATGAGACAAACCTGAAAATGACGAAAAAGTTTCACTTAATTCGCAAGAATTAAGATTGGGAACAGTTGTTTTAAAACAACA
>JAQXNR010000155.1 GCA_029098105.1 Lachnospiraceae bacterium | reverse complement strand
CTGGCAAAACGGAATGCCCAGGTCGTAATGATTGCGGAACAGGACCGTTGGAAACGGGAACAGGCGCGGACGGTGGGAGCGGTACATGAACTGGAAGAATTACTGGGACTTACCGGAATCCACAGGATGGAGGCATTTGATATTTCTCACATCAGTGGTGCCCAGACGGTGGCTTCCATGGTGGTGACGGAGGACGGAAGACCAAAACGCAGCGACTACCGGCGTTTTCGCTTAAAAACCGTAAAGGGTCCAGATGATTACCTTAGTATGGAGGAAGTCCTGACCCGGCGGTTCCGGCATGGAATGGAGGAACGACAGGAACTCAAAGCGCGGGAAATTGAGGAAGAATATGGAAGTTTTTCCAAATTTCCGGATTTGATTTTAATGGACGGAGGGAAGGGACAGGTCAATATTGCTCTGCGCGTGCTGGACCAGTTGGGACTGCAGATTCCTGTGTGTGGTATGGTAAAGGATGACCACCACCGTACCCGGGGGCTCTACTATAATAATCAGGAGGTGGCTTTCCCGAAAAACTCACAAGGGTTTCAACTGGTTACCCGGATGCAGGATGAGGCACATCGGTTTGCGATTGAATACCATCGTTCCCTGCGAAGCAAGGAACAGGTGCATTCCGTGTTGGACGACATAAAAGGAGTGGGACCTGCCAGAAGAAAAGCGTTGCTGCTGCATTTTAAGGAAATCGAAAAAATCCGGGAAGCAACGGTGGAGGAATTGCTTGCGGTAGAAGGGATTACCCCGATTGTTGCCCGGGAAATATATGCTTATTTTCATTAGTATTATCCTGTAACTTTTGGTATTAGACGTGGAAATATGAAGTGATTTATAGTATAATATTGGCATGGCAAAAGTGAAACATAAATGAAATTACGAATTGAAGGAGGTTGTTATGAATCAGGTTTCGGTAACAGAGTTGATTGAACATCTGGATTTGGTAAACCATACGCCGGACATTGACACGGATCAAATTATGGTGACAAAGCCAGATATTAACCGTACGGCACTGCAGTTGACTGGTTATTTTGAGCATTTTGAAACAGAACGTGTCCAGGTCATTGGATATGTGGAATATACTTATATGGAGCAGCAGCGGAATGAGAGGAAACTGCATGAAATTATTGACAAACTGATGAGTTACCGGGTTCCTTGTCTCATATTCTGTCGGGATTTGGAACCTTTGGATGAATTTTATGAGGCAGCGGAGAAATACGGAGTTCCATTGCTTACAACAAAGCGTACGACTTCTGATTTTTCTGCAGAGATTATTCGCTGGCTGAATGTAGAACTGGCTCCCAGTATGTCTATTCACGGTGTTCTGGTGGATGTATATGGAGAAGGCGTCCTGATTATGGGAGAGAGCGGTATTGGTAAGAGCGAGGCCGCACTGGAACTGATTAAACGTGGACACCGTCTGGTTTCCGATGATGTGGTGGAGATTAAGCGTGTCAGTGAGGCCACTTTAATTGGTACCTCTCCGGATATTACACGGCATTTTATTGAACTTCGTGGAATTGGAATTATAGATGTAAAGACCCTTTTCGGTGTAGAACATGTAAAGAAGACACAGAACATTGATTTAGTCATCAAATTGGAAGACTGGAACCGGGAGGCAGATTATGACCGTCTTGGTCTGGAGGAACAGTATATAGAACTTTTGGGGAATAAGGTGGTGTGTCACTCGATTCCCATCCGTCCGGGACGGAATCTGGCAGTGATTGTAGAGTCTGCTGCCGTTAACCATCGTCAGAAGAAAATGGGTTACAATGCGGCACAGGAGTTATACAACCGGGTGACTGGTAACATCCGCAAGAAGGAAGAGGAGCACCGCCGGGAACAGGAAAGTAAAAACAATTAGTGAAATATAAGGAGGATATAAAAAGATGGCAGCAAAGTACATATTTGGCGTGGATTTGGGAGGAACGACCGTAAAACTGGGACTTTTTGATGTGTCCGGTGAGGTTCTGGACAAGTGGGAGATTGTGACCCGCAAGGAGAATCAGGGAGGCTACATACTTTCCGACATTGCCCAGTCCATTCAGGGTAAAATTGAGGAAAAAGCGATTGCCAAGGAAGACATTGCAGGTGTAGGTATGGGCGTTCCCGGTCCGGTAAAAGAGGATGGAACCGTTGTGAAATGTGCCAATTTAGGTTGGGGTATTTTCAATGTGGCAGAGGAATTAAGTTCACTTACAGGACTTCCGGTTAAGGTAGGTAATGATGCCAATGTGGCAGCCCTTGGAGAAATGTGGCAGGGGGGCGGAAAAGGCTACAGCAATGTGGTAATGGTTACCCTGGGAACCGGTGTTGGCGGCGGAATTATTATTAACGGCAAGATGATTGCGGGCAGCCACGGTGCCGGAGGAGAGATTGGACACATGAAGGTGGATAATGAAGAAACAGACGTATGTGGTTGCGGAAAAACCGGATGTTTAGAGCAGTATTCTTCAGCTACCGGAATTGTGCGGATTGCGAAAAAGGCTTTGGCAAAGGAAGATACACCTTCAAAATTGCGGGAACTGAAAGAAATCACCTGCAAGGACATTTTTGATTTGGCAAAAGAAAAGGATGCTGTGGCAGTTTCTTGTGTTGAGACACTGGGAGAATACCTGGGTACTGCCCTTGCTAATGTAGCGTGTGTGGCAGATCCGGAAATCTTTGTCATCGGTGGAGGTGTGAGCCGGGCTGGAGACATTTTGCTAGATACGATACGCAGCCATTATGTGAAGGCAGCGTTTCATGCTTGCCGGGATGCCAAGTTTGCGGTTGCTACATTGGGCAATGATGCAGGAATCTACGGCAGTGCCAGATTGATTTTGGGCTAGGCAAGGGTACAAAAATAATATAAATAATTAGAACTCCCTAGTTTACTGTTGTTACAGAAACTGGGGAGTTCTTGGATTAAAATATGTGCAAAAAGCCTAACGATTTAGATTGTTTGCATTTATTTTAGTGAGTTTTGAATATTGAATACGAAAACTACATATTGTATGATAGTAAGGATAAGTTTTGCGAATCTGTCCTTGGGGACAGAGGGTGATGAGAGAAGGAGAAGGCAGCATGAATGAGTTTTATACTGCGCTTTTAGATAGACTTAATGGGAATTCGGTAAAATGCCAGGAACCGATGGAGAATCATACTACATTTCGGGTAGGGGGGCCGGCACAATATTATGTTTCAGTTGCTTCCATTCCCGAATTGAAAGAGGGGCTGGCATGCTGCAGGGAATATAAGGTACCTGCTTATGTTCTTGGAAATGGCAGTAATGTTTTGGTTTCGGACAAGGGGATTACAGGAGTCGTATTTCAGTTGGATGCTGATTTTTCTAAGATTTCGATAGAACCGGTGGATGCACAGAAGGTTCTGGTTCGTGCACAGGCAGGAGCCATGCTGGGCAGACTGGGTGCTCAGATTGCAAAAGAGGGGCTGACCGGATTTGAATGGGCAGCAGGAATTCCGGGAACGGTAGGCGGAGCGGTGTATATGAATGCCGGTGCCTATGGTGGAGAGATGAAAGATATTATAACAGAAGTAACTGTATTGACCAGAGATTTGCAGGTGGAGAAGCGTTCCCTTGAAAGACTGGAACTGGGATACCGCAGTAGTGCCCTAATGCAGGAGCAGGCTTATGTTTTGGAAGCGGTGTTTGCGTTAGAGCGGGGCGAGCCGGAGAAGATTGCAGAGAGAATGCAGGAACTGGCAAGTCGTCGCAGAGAAAAGCAGCCGCTGGAATACCCTAGCGCAGGCTCCACTTTTAAACGACCGGAAGGTTATTTTGCCGGAAAGTTGATTCAGGATGCCGGGTTGCGTGGATACCGGGTTGGAGGAGCACAGGTTTCTGAGAAACATTGTGGTTTTGTGATTAACCGGGAGAAGGCAACTGCACAGGACATATACCAGTTGACAGAAGATGTGAGAAGGATTGTAAAGGAGAAGTTTGGCGTTGTTTTGGAACGGGAGATTCGCCTGCTGGGGGAGTTTCCCTGTTAATAAGAAGGGCATAGAAGAAAACCAGCGCAGGCGGAAAAGCCCGTATTTCGGATGGAATGGAGGTAGGCAAAATGCGATTTGTAATTGTGTCCGGTATGTCCGGAGCAGGCAAAAGTACAGCACTTAAGATGCTGGAAGATGCAGGCTATTTTTGTGTGGATAACCTTCCGATACAGTTGATTTGTCCTTTTGCCAAGATGGCCTTTGATGGCGACACGAAACTGGAACGGGCAGCGATTGGAGTGGATATCCGCAGCGGCAACGATTTGGACAAGTTGGAGTCTATGCTGGAAGATATGCAAAAGTCTGGATATGAATATGAACTATTGTATCTGGATGCCAGCGATGAGGTGTTAATCCGGCGTTATAAAGAGACCCGGCGAAGACATCCTCTGGCAAAGAATGCCCGGATTGAGAGCGGAATTCTTCTGGAACGGGAGAAAACCAGTTTCTTAAAACGAGGAGCGACGTATGTTCTGGATACCAGTACAATGCTGACCAGAGAGTTGAAAGCGGAACTGGACAAGATTTTTGTGGAGGAAAAGCCATACCGCAATATTTATATTACGGTTCTTTCCTTTGGTTTTAAGTATGGGATTCCTGCCGACAGTGATTTGGTGTTTGATGTGCGGTTTTTGCCAAACCCTTACTATGTGCCGGAATTGAAGTATTTGACAGGAAATGACGAACCGATTCGCGAGTTTGTTATGAAGAATGAGGAAGCAACAGAATTCCTCATGAAATTAATAGATATGATGGAATTTTTGATTCCCAATTACCAGCGTGAGGGGAAATACCAACTGGTAATCAGTATTGGATGTACCGGTGGAAAACACCGTTCTGTTACATTGGCGAACGCTTTGTTTGGAGTTTTGCGGGAACTGGGATACAGTGTTAAGATTGAACACAGGGATATTGAGAAGGACGCCCGGGTGAAGGGAGAGCCTGGAAAGTGAGGTGGTAGTATGTCATTTTCACGAGATGTAAAGGAAGAATTGTCCCATAGTATCCCGTCGGCGCGACACTGCCAGTTGGCAGAAATCAGCGCGATTCTGAGTATGTGCGGAATCATTCGTATTTCGGAGAATGATCGGATTGAAATCGAAGTGCGTACCGAGAATTCTGCGGTGGCACGAAAGTTTCATGCGTTAATACGCAGATGTTTTCAAATCTGTCCCGAGGTACTGATTCGCAGCCACTCCAATAATCACCGGGTACATACCTATGTCCAGATGATTGCGGTCCATGAGGATGCGGTGCGGATATTAAGAGCAACGAAACTGATGAACCGGGAAGGGGACATTGAGGAGCATTTGTCTATATTAGATTCGGTTCTAATACAGCACTCCTGTTGTAAGCGGGCATTCATCCGCGGTTGTTTTCTGGCAACCGGTTCGATTACAGAGCCGGAGAAGGCATACCATTTTGAAATTGTCTGCAATGATATGGGGAAGGCAGAACAGGTTCGGGATTTACTGAATTTCTTTGAACTGGATGCCAAAATCGTAGAGCGCAAACGCTACTATGTTGTATACATCAAAGAGGGGGCACATATTGTAGACGCCCTGAATGTAATGGAGGCACACATTTCTCTGATGAATCTGGAGAATGTGAGAATCCTAAAGGATATGCGTAATTCTGTAAACCGCCGGGTTAACTGTGAGACTGCAAACATCAATAAGACAGTGTCCGCTGCGGTAAAACAGGTTGAGGATATAAAATACATCAGAGACCATATGGGCTTTGGCAATCTGTCTGAGGGATTGCGGCAGATGGCAGAACTTCGGCTTGCAGAGCCGGAATTGCCATTAAAGGATTTAGGGCAAAGGCTTAATCCGCCGGTCGGTAAGTCCGGTGTTAATCATAGATTAAGAAAACTAAGTAATATTGCAAATGAATTGCGGGAGCGCAATTCGTAGAAGGAGGATAAGCATGACTACGAGAAGGATGGAAATCCAGTTGCCAACTGGTTTGGAAGCACGTCCAGTTGCTATGCTGGTGCAGGTGGCAAGTCAGTACCACAGTAAGATTTATATTGAGGCGGAGGATAAAAAGATTAACGCCAAAAGTATCATGGGAATGATGGGACTGGGATTAGTAAGTGGCGAGGAGATTGCTGTCAGCGCAGATGGAGAAGATGAAGAGCAGGCATTGGATGGAATTCAGGAATATTTAAGCAATCAGAAGTAGTTTATTTTGCTTATGACAATTTAGAACAGTTACCGGAAGTCAAATACTTGCCGGATGTTAGACCAGTGTTTAATGTCCGGCAGTTTTAGTTGACAAATTTCATGAATTCATATATACTAAGACACGTTGACATTAGATGTCCCATTTTGCTTCGATAGCTCAGTTGGTAGAGCACTTCACTCGTAATGAAGGGGTCGAGGGTTCAAGTCCCTTTCGAAGCTGTACAAAAAATAGCGTTAAACCGATGATGGAGGTTTAACGCTATTTTTGTATTTATGTTAATAGCAAACTTTACATGCTCTTGGTTTTGGACAGTTGGACTTGGAACTGCTGTATATTGTACGGGAACGGCTTAGTGTTGGACAATTTTTTGTACAGTGGTATACGGTTCCGTTTGGTGTCCAATATACCGTTGTGCTGGTGTTGCTATGAGTTGTAGTGGCAGTTGTTTTCTTTGCTTTCTTCTTCGCAGAAACAGTTACCTGGCATGTAGCGCTCTTGCCGGACTTCGTTGTGATTGTAATTTTTGCAGTACCTGGTTGATTTGCAGTGATTTTACCACTTTTTGAAACGGTAGCAATCTGTTTGTTATTTGTTTCACACTTTTTAATGGAATCCCCTTTTGCATAACTTATTTTCAAAGAGCAGGTTTTTGTTTCCTGTAATTTTACTGCTTTTTTGGACAATTTAATGTATGGTTTTAATTTGGGGATTACTTTTGTCTGAGTTTCTGCGCAATCCCAACATTCCCGTTTTTTCAGACCAGTTTTTGATATTGTGGCAGATTTTACTGTGTACCAATCGTCCCATTGATGTTTGCTAGTAGCAGGGATATCGGTATATTCCTCCGCATAACAATTTAAACAATATCTCTCCTGCTGCCCGGGTTCCCCACAGGTAGGTTCATAATATATTTCCCAGGGACTCCATGTGTGATTACAAGTATCTTCTGCAAAAACTTGTATCGGAAAGAGTGTGAGTATAATTATTATGATT
>JAQXNR010000154.1 GCA_029098105.1 Lachnospiraceae bacterium | reverse complement strand
ATTCTCCAGTATTACGACAGAACAACGTATTCCATTGATAATGATGATTTCATTGATGCAAATGGCCAAAACTATAGTATCGTAAATGAATCCTTTGGTGATTTTTCATTTAGCAAGATATATGTTACGCACAATTATATCTGTCTTTCTGAGGAAGGCAATAACTACCAATACATTTATTCAGTAGATTTTAAACCTGATGCTGCACACTATGCACCGCAAGATGATGACAAAATCCACAAACTTGGTAATGATTGGTACTTAATAACACCAAATTAAATTATCCAGCCCCATATTTCCAAAAATATTGTCATTTGATTGTCACTCAACATAAAACGAGCCAAGAAACGCCGTAAATTCGGCATTTCTTGGCTCATGTACATTATTCAAACTCAATCGTCCCCGGCGGCTTACTGGTCAAATCATAGAACACCCGATTGACCCCTTTCACCTCATTAATAATCCGGTTCATCACCGTCTGCAGTACGCTCCAGGGAATCTCCGCGCTCTCAGCGGTCATGAAATCAATCGTCTTCACTGCGCGCAACGCAACCGCATAATCATAGGTTCTCTCGTCACCCATAACGCCAACCGAACGCATATTGGTAAGTGCCGCAAAATACTGGTTAATCTCTTTGTCCAGCCCTGCCTTGGCAATCTCTTCCCGGTAAATAAAGTCCGCATCCTGCACAATCCGCACCTTTTCTGCCGTTACTTCCCCAATAATACGAATTCCAAGTCCCGGTCCCGGGAAAGGCTGACGGAACACCAGATATTCTGGAAGTCCCAGTTCCAATCCAACCTTACGAACCTCATCCTTGAACAAATCGCGAAGCGGCTCAATAATCTCTTTAAAATCAACGTAATCCGGAAGTCCACCTACATTGTGGTGTGACTTAATAACAGCAGATTCTCCGCCGAGACCACTTTCTACAACATCCGGGTAAATGGTACCCTGTGCCAGGAAATCCACCGCGCCGATCTTCTTCGCTTCTTCCTCAAAAACACGAATGAATTCCTCTCCAATAATTTTACGTTTGCTCTCCGGTTCCGTTACCCCTTCCAACTTCTTATAGTATCGCTCCTGAGCATTGACGCGCACAAAATTGAGGTCAAAGGTGCCTCCTTTTCCAAATACCTGCTCCACCTCATCACCTTCATTTTTGCGCAAAAGACCATGATCCACAAACACACAGGTAAGTTGCTTTCCAATGGCACGAGACAACAAAGCCGCAAGCACAGAGGAGTCCACTCCACCGGAAAGTGCCAGTAATACTTTCCCATTTCCAACCTTTTCACGAATCGCCTGAATCTGACTTTCCACAAAAGCATCCATTTTCCAATCACCGGAGCAATGACACACATTATATACAAAGTTAGAAAGCATCTTCATTCCCTCTACAGTATGAAGCACTTCCGGATGAAACTGAATTGCATATAATTTCTGTTCCGGATTCTGTGCTGCTGCCACCGGACAATCCGCCGTATTGGCACAAATCTCAAATCCCGGTGCCACATTAGAAATGTAGTCGTTGTGGCTCATCCAGCAAATCGTCTTCTCAGACACATCCGTAAACAATGGTGATTTCTGATTCACAGAAACCTCAATCTTACCATACTCGCGAACCGGTGCCGTCTCTACCTTGCCACCTAAAACGTGCATCATAAGTTGTGCACCATAGCAAAGTCCCAGTACCGGAATCCCCATCTCAAACAATTCTTTTGAATAGGTAGGAGCCCCTTCTTCATAACAACTATTCGGACCACCTGTTAAAATAATTCCCTTCGGATTCATTTTCTTAATTTTACTAATGTCGGTCTTATAAGAATAAATCTCACAATACACATTACATTCTCTGACTCTTCGCGCCACCAACTGATTGTACTGGCCGCCAAAATCAAGTACAATAACTAATTCTTTTTCCACCTTTAAGCCTCCTCGGATGTTTCATTGACGTATTTCATTCTAACTTATTTCATAAAAGAATCTTCTAATTCACGCATACCTATCATACCCTATTTTCCCCATCTTCACAACCGTATAATGCGGATTCGCACCACCCCATTTATTTTTTCATACTCCGTTTATGATTTTTCTTCGGACTGAAAATCTGGATTGCCCGCTCATTGCAACAAATATGAACTTCCTTGTGGGCGCCTCCATTTTCCCCGTCTAACGTCCACTGCACTTCCTCATCGCAGGTCATGTAAATGTCCTTTGCCCGCACCGCATCAATATAAGGATTATTTACCTCCCGCACCAGCAACGCATTAACTGTCCGTTCCAATTCCATCGGCGTATTCGGTTTTCGAATCAGCACGATTTCAAACAACCCATCATCCAGCGCCATGTGGTATTTCTTCCCCTCCAGCGGGAATCCCCCCACCGATTTGGAATTGCATACCATACCAAAAATATATTCTCCCTCAACTATAGTTCCATCGTAATCCACTCTCATATGGTAGCCCCGAATATCCGTAATCCTTCGCAGCGCATCCAGAAAATACGCCGCTCTTCCGAAAGAATTCTTCATATCCTGAGGCGTTTCATAGGCCACTTCCGTAAACGCTCCAAACCCGGCAATATAATTAAAATACCGGTCTTGAAAACTGCCGATGTCACAGGCATATACATTTCCCGTTGCAATTACCTGTGCTGCTGACAAAGGCTTTTTGGGAATCTTCAGACTGGATGCAAAATCATTCACCGTCCCCATAGGAATGTACCCACAAAGTGGCTTTTGGGAAAGCTGCATAATACCAGTAACGACTTCGTTGATTGTCCCATCTCCACCGGAACAAGCAACAACATCATACTGCTCCCCCTTCTCCAAAACCAACTCGGTCGCTTCCCGACAAGCCTGGGTTGCATAAATAGTAACCTCATAATCTGCCTGGCAAAAACACTCCACCACATCCGAAAGTTTGCTCTTAATCCTCCCCTTCCCCGCATTTGCGTTGTAGATAAACAGCAATTTTTTCTTCACGGCGATTCCTCCATTACGATTTACTATAATACATTTATATCATATTTTTACATAATATTCCATCCCTGAAAGACAAACTTATAAGTTCTGTCCCGCTTCCTTATAAGCAGGAAAACAGTCTTGTTCCAATCCATGGGCATTCAAAAAATCCACCCACAAATAATAGTATTCCGCTTTCAAATGAATTCCATCCCAGGTATATTTTTTCTTTACGCCTCCCTTTTTATCTGCCAACACAGGATTCACATCCAGGTAAAAAATATCAACCCCATTTGCCAGCCCTGCTGCCGCTACATTTTTGTCATTAATATTCACATTGTTAAATACTTCACTGGAATTGGAGTACTCCGTAGTTACATGCATGACTCCCATAATAAAAATCACTGCATTGGGCTGTAACTGGCGGATTTCTTCCAGATTCTTCTGATACTGTTGCGCATATTCCGGTGTTGTCCGGTATCCCAGTTCATTAATACCAATCATAATATACACCTTATTAAACTGTTGCTGGGCGAGTGCCTTCTTTATGTTCACCTTTTTCCCGTTGACTTCGGCGATTTTGGCAGACATCATATCATATACCGTAAGTCCTTCCTTATAATAGAAGGTAGCGTTGTCCAGACCAGAATAGTCGTGCAACCCTTCAATCCGGGAATCTCCAATAAATACAGCATCATCGTAATAACTGGAATCTACCGTTATATATGGGTAATCCGTTGTCAATGCAATCCGTCCCGGATCATCGTAATAAGGAGAATTCTCTTTCTTCTTTTTCGTCTCCTCATACTGAGTGGGAATCGGAGTTCGCTCGGCAAAGGGATTCTCATTCGTAGTTCCATTTCCGGAAGCATCCTCCACCGTCTCAGCCTCCCCGGAAGCATCTGCCGAAACCACATTTCCACTTCCGCCAGCAGGCTCTGTCTGCTGTTTTTTTGCCCACTTGGAATCCACACTATACTCCTTAAGCAGCACAGAAGAAAGCGCCGGATGCTTCATTGTAACATGAAACTGGTATATCCCCATCACCGCCGCCACCAAAGCATATACCGTTAATCCCAGCCAGGAAACAAGCAATAGCACAGTCAGCGGGCAACGCCTTAAAAATTGATGAAATTTTTTTGTAAAATGTTTTTTTGCCATTGTATCACCTTAAAAACGAAAATATAAAAACGGATTGTTACTACCCTTGGCAATCTGGTACACAGAGAGCCAGAACAGCACCAGCAACACCAGTTTGCAAGGCCATGTTTTATAATATTTCTTAACCCAGCGCAGCGGCAGTGGCGTACAGCCAACTACGCACACAGCCAGTAACCATCCATAGGTTAACAACAATTCCAGAAACTGTTCCATTCCATGCGTTACGACGGAACCTGCCAATGGAATTCCAAACATCCGGCACAGGTAGGTGCCAAGAGCAGGCAAATCCGTAATATTGAAAATGGTCCATGAAATAGGAATCAGTATCAGCATATACAAATGTCCCAGAAATCGGCTTTTTTGCAAATGAGACAACAGGAAAAACTTTTCCACCATCAAAATCACAAAGAAAAACAGACCCCATATAATAAAGTTCCAGTTAGCACCGTGCCATAATCCGGTCAGTGCCCATACCACAAACAGATTCCCCACCATCCGGGCTGCTCCCTTGCGGTTTCCGCCCAATGGTATGTACACATATTCCCGGAACCAGCGTCCCAGCGTAATATGCCATTTTCTCCAGAACTCCGTAGCCGATTTGGCACAATAGGGATTATTAAAATTCACAGGAAAATTGAAGCCCATAATTCTTCCCAGTCCAATCGCCATCAATGAGTATCCAAAAAAGTCAAAGAATATCTGCATGGAATAGCCCCAGGAGCCCAGCCATGCCGTTGGGGTATTAATTCCATAAACTCCTACAGTCTGCACGTCATTCCACAAAGAGGCAATCTTATTCGCCAACAACACCTTATAGGAAAGCCCCATAACAAAAATGGTAACCCCCCATTCAATTCCCCGAAACTCCACATCCCGCTTCACAAGTTGAGCCTGCACTTCCCGGTAATTCACAATCGGTCCCGCAATCAACTGTGGGAACATACTGACATAGGTTGCAAAATTAATAATGCTTTTCTGAACCACATATTCTCTGCGGTATACATCAATGACAAAAGACGCCATCTGAAAAGTATAAAAACTGATTCCCAGAGGAAGAGTTAAAGAAACTTCCGGAATCCGTTCCTCCCCCAGTAATTGATTACAAATACCAATAAAGAAATTCAAATATTTAAACACAAACAGCATTCCAAAATTATATACCATTGCCCCAGCAAGCCATAACTTCCGCCGCTTTTGCAAGTCCTGTCCGGTACGCTCCTGTTCCAGATGACATTGGTAAATCCGCTGAGACACAAAATGATTGACAAAGATGGACAACACCATCAACAAAATATACATCGGTTCACCATAGGCATAAAATATCAGGCTTCCAATTAAAAGTGTGACATTTCTATATTGCGGTCTGGTAGCAAAATATAAAAGAAAAAAGACCGGTATAAAACGAAACAAAAATTCCATACTGGAAAATACCATATTCTCACTTCTCCTAAACATAAAAATCAAGTAAATTGAATCAGGTAATCAAAAACCCTACTGTTAATTCGACAAAATCTATCCCCACATTCCATAATACTAACACGAAATCGCATAAATTCAACCTCTTTTATGAAAATTTAAGAATTTAACATTTATGTAATATTTGCCACGCAAAAAGCATTTTTTATTTTCATAGTAACGGGAATTTTATAAAAAAACAACACTTGACTTACGAACGCTTGTTTGTTATACTGTTCTCGAACAGTTGTTCTAATACATTCCCGTTTCAGGAGGTTTGCATGCATATTACTAAGGATATGGACTTACTGACAAAACTGAATATTTTGTCCGATGCTGCCAAGTATGATGTTGCCTGTACCTCCAGTGGGGTTGACCGAAGCAATGACGGTAAGGGACTGGGGAACTGCATAGCCCCCGGCATCTGCCACACCTTTTCCGGTGACGGGCGATGTGTTTCCCTGCTCAAGATTCTCTTTACCAATGAATGCATTTTCAACTGTTCCTATTGCGTCAATCGACGGGACAATGACGTTGTCCGGGCATCCTTTACTCCCGACGAGGTATGCCGGATCACAATGGAATTTTACCGACGCAATTACATTGAAGGTCTGTTTTTAAGTTCCGGAATTTTAGTAAGCCCTGACTATACCATGGACTTAATCTACCAGACACTGTATCAACTCCGCAGCGTAGAACACTTCCAGGGCTACATCCACGTCAAGGCGATTCCCGGTGCGGATGCGGAATTAATCCGCAAAGTTGGGTTTCTGGCAGACCGTATGAGTGTGAATCTGGAACTGCCCACCCAGGAGAGTTTGAAGGCACTTGCCCCCAACAAGAACCGCCGCACCATTCTCTCTCCTATGCGGCAAATTCAGAACGGAATTGCTGCAAATAAGCAGGAACTGGTTCCCTACTATGAAGCCCCCCGCTTTGTACCGGCAGGCCAGAGCACCCAGATGATTATTGGTGCCACTGCAGAAAATGATTACCAGATTCTGTCCGTTGCAGAGAAGTTGTACCAGAACTTTGCTCTCAAGCGGGTATTTTACTCCGCCTTTGTGAATGTGAATCTGGATCCCCGTCTTCCGATGCTCCCCGGCGGTCCCCCACTGCTCCGGGAGCATCGTCTCTACCAGGCGGATTTTCTGCTGCGGTATTACCACTTTTCGGCAGAGGAACTGCTCTCAGAGAGCAAGCCGAACTTTAATGTTCTGCTGGACCCGAAGTGTGACTGGGCGCTGGCACATCTGGACTATTACCCCATCGACGTAGCGACTGCCACCTACTCCCAACTTTTACGAGTCCCGGGAATCGGTGTGACTTCTGCAAAGCGCATTGTGAAGGCGCGTCGTCAGGGAAGTCTCAGTTATTCCGCTCTAAAAAAAATGGGCGTCGTTTTAAAACGGGCTATTTATTTTATTGTCTGCAACGGCAAGCAGATGTACCCTACGAAATTAGAGGAAGACTATATTTTGAGGAATCTTTTAAGCGATACAAGAACGCCCCGGGAATTGCAGAATTTAACCTACCATCAGTTAAGTCTTTTTGATGACATGAATCTCTCTACAATGGAGACTGTAGTTGAAGAAATAAAAGGTTAAGGAGGGCACCATGCACATTTACATCTGCGAGAATACTTTAGAAGGAGTATGGTCTGCCGTTTTCCAAGCCTACGCAGACCGTTTTCCCCATGAAGAGAACAAGATTGTCACTGGCAAGGTCAGCAACTATGAATTATTTGCCCAGTACCATACGGTTACTACCAATCCCCAACATGCTCTGCGAGTCAGTCAGCGTCTTAATAACACCTTTGGTTATAACGTTTATTACGACCTGTGTGCCGCATTGTTCTGTGAGGGCAAGCACGCCCAGAAGGCAGTCAATGCTGTATACCATACAATTGTTCTTGGTCTGAGAAGCCGCCACCCGGAACGCATTCTGGATTCTCTTACCAATCCCTATGTGGAAGCAGTATTTGCTGCCGCTCGGGAAACCAAGCGGGAAGCCGGACATTTTCTGGAATTCAGCCGATTTCGGGAACTCTCTAATAAGGTACTACTCTGTGTCATCCACCCCCAGAACTATGTCATGCCCTTTTTGACAGATCACTTTGACAACCGAATGCCATTGGAATCCTTTATTATTTACGATGCCGACCGGGATTTGGCTGCCCTGCACCATCCCTCCCAGCCCAGCATTTTCATTCACCACCCGGAGTTTGCCCAGGAGGCTCTTACCCGGTATTCCGAAGAGGAACAGCAATATGAAGAACTGTGGATTCAGTTTTTCCACAGTATTGAAATTTCTGCCCGCCGCAACCCGAAGTTACAACAGCAGAATATTCCAAAACGATTCTGGAAAGACACAGTGGAACTGCATCCGTAAATATTTCCCTTACACTATACTTTTTTAGTTCTTTTTCCCTTTCTCCAGCAAGGGTTTTAAATACTGTCCTGTATAAGACTCGGGTACGTTTACAATCTCTTCCGGCGTTCCCTGGGCAATCACAGTTCCCCCACCATTTCCGCCTTCCGGTCCCATGTCAATAATATAATCTGCTGTCTTAATTACTTCCAGATTATGCTCAATCACAACAACGGTATTACCGCCCTCCCGCAATCTCTGCAAAATCTCTACCAGTTTATGAACATCTGCAAAATGCAGACCGGTAGTTGGCTCATCTAATATATAAATCGTCTTTCCCGTACTGCGTTTGCTTAGTTCTGTCGCCAGTTTGATTCGCTGCGCTTCCCCTCCGGACAAAGTAGTAGAAGGCTGTCCCAACTTGATGTAAGACAATCCAACATCCCGCAGTGTCTCTATTTTCCGGGCAATGGAGGGAACTGGAGCAAAAAACTCACAAGCCTCTTCCACCGTCATATCCAATACATCATAAATACTCTTTCCCTTGTATTTTACTTCCAATGTCTCCCTGTTATAGCGCTTTCCACCGCAGACTTCACAGGGAACATAAATGTCTGGTAAAAAGTGCATCTCAATTTTCAAAATTCCATCTCCCCGGCATGCCTCACAACGTCCTCCGCTCACATTAAAACTGAACCGTCCCTTTTTATAGCCCATGGCTTTGGCGTCTTTGGTCGCCGCAAACAAGTCCCGAATCTGGTCAAAGACTCCGGTATACGTTGCCGGATTGGAGCGGGGCGTTCTACCAATCGGTGACTGATCAATATTGATGACCTTGTCCAACTGCTCCACACCCAGAATTTTCTTATGTTTTCCTGCCTTTGTGTGAGCACGGTTTAATTTTTTTGCCAATGATTTGTACAAAATTTCATTGACCAGCGAACTTTTACCAGAACCGGACACTCCGGTAACACAGGTCATAACCCCAATCGGAATCTTCACATCAATATTTTTCAGATTATTCTGTTCTGCTCCCTGAACGGTCAGCCATCCCGACGGACTTTTTCTAGTAGCGGGCACAGGAATATATTTTCTTCCACTCAGGTAATCCCCGGTAATGGAATTGGGATTCTGCATAATCTCCTGAGCATTTCCAGTGGCAATTACCTCACCACCATGCTCGCCTGCCTGCGGACCAATGTCCACAATGTAATCCGCTGCCAGCATCGTATCTTCGTCATGCTCTACCACAATCAGGGTATTTCCCAAATCCCGAAGATTTTTCAAGGCACCAATCAACTTGTCATTGTCCCGCTGGTGCAGACCAATACTGGGCTCGTCCAGAATATAGGCAACCCCCACCAGTCCGGAACCAATCTGGGTCGCCAGACGGATTCGCTGTGCCTCTCCACCGGAAAGGCTTCCCGTATTTCGTGCCAACGTCAGGTAATTCAAACCGACTTCTCTTAAAAAGCCCAATCTTGCCCGGATTTCCTTCAACACCTGAGCACCAATCAACTGCTGGCGCTGGGTCAACTCCAGGTTCATCATGAAATCATATAACTCATCAATCGAATATTCTGTAATTTCGGCAATCCCTTTACCTCCTACAGTAACTGCTAATGCCTCTGCCTTTAACCGTTTACCATGACAAGTCTCGCAAGGAGTAAATGTCATATAGGACTCATATTCTGCCTTCATCGTTTCCGAAGACGCTTCCCGGTAGCGCCGCTGAACATTGCGAATCAGTCCTTCAAACGCCACATCGTAAACGCCTTCTCCCCGTTGTCCCTTATAATGAACCTTTACCTCCTGCCCACCAGTTCCGTACAAAATAATATCCCGTACATCCTTCGGGTAATCCTGAAAGGGAGTGTCCAGAGAAAATCCATAAAATTCTGAAAGGGCATTCAGAATAGCTCTTGTGAAACTCTTAGGATTGGTGCAGGACTGCCAGCCTGTCACCGCGATTGCCCCCTCATTAATACTCAGGGATTCATCAGGAATCATTAACTCCAGATCAAATTCCATCCGGTATCCCAGTCCCGTACAATCCGGGCAGGCTCCAAAAGGGTTATTAAAAGAAAAACTTCTCGGCTCAATCTCATCAATACTGACTCCACAATCCGGGCAGGAAAAACTGTCGCTCATCTGAAAGGAAGTGCCATCTATAACATCCACAATAACCAATCCTTCTGCCAGTTTCATAACATTTTCCAGAGAATCTGCAACACGCTTTTCAATGCCTTCTTTTACTTTTAAACGATCCACCACAATCTCTATATTGTGCTTTTTATTTTTCTCCAATTTAATTTCTTCCGACAACTCGTACATCTGTCCATCCACCATTACCCGGACATAACCACTCTTCTTCGCTTGGGAAAAAATCTTCTCATGCATTCCCTTGCGTCCCCGGACAACTGGTGCCAACAACTGAAAACGAGTTCCTTCCGGTAATGCCATAATCGCATCCACCATCTGATCCACCGTCTGACGCTCAATCACCTTCCCACACTTCGGGCAATGAGGAATTCCAATACGGGCATACAGCAAACGAAAATAGTCATAAATCTCCGTTACCGTTCCTACCGTGGAGCGGGGATTCCGATTCGTAGATTTCTGGTCAATGGAAATCGCCGGGCTTAACCCTTCAATCTTCTCCACATCCGGTTTTTCCATCTGTCCCAAAAATTGACGCGCATAGGAAGACAGGGATTCCATATAACGTCTCTGTCCTTCTGCATATATTGTATCAAAAGCAAGGGAAGACTTGCCCGAACCGGAAAGTCCGGTCAAAACCACAAACTTGTCTCTGGGAATATCCAGATCAATATTCTTCAGATTATGCTCCTTCGCTCCCCGGATGCGAATCCAGTTCTTTGCATCTACCATGTTCTTTACGGCTTCTTTCTGTGCATCACTCTGCTGTATTTTTGCCATTATTCTTCTCCTTTTCCAAATGCTTTCCCATCTCACTAAGTTTTACTGAATCTCACTGCAGATCAATTCATCTCACTCGAAATCCCGAAGTTCTTCCCGTACTCGTTTCAACTCATCCCGCAATTCTGCTGCCAGTTCGAAATTCAACTCGGCTGCTGCCTGATTCATCTTCTTCGCCAATTTTGCCGCCAGTTCCTTTAATTCTTTCTCCGACATGGATTCCAAATCCTTGCTGGCATCTACATGTTGTACTTTGTCCTCGTCGGCTGTAGTGGTAATCAAATCCCGGATTTCCTTCTGAATCGTCCGTGGAGTTATATTGTGTTCTTTATTGTAGGCCTCCTGAATCCCCCGTCGGCGTTCTGTCTCCCCGATTGCCACCCGCATGGATTCCGTTATGGTGTCCGCATACATAATCACATGTCCGTCTACGTTCCGCGCCGCTCTTCCAATCGTCTGCACCAGAGAAGTCTCAGAGCGCAGGAATCCTTCCTTGTCCGCATCCAGAATCGCCACCAGTGTAATCTCAGGAATGTCCAGTCCTTCCCGAAGCAAATTGATTCCCACAAGAACGTCAAAGACACCCATGCGCAAATCCCGCACAATCTCCACCCGTTCCAGCGTATCGATGTCGGAATGCAGGTACTTGACCTTCACATCCATTTCCTTCAAATAATCAGTCAAATCCTCCGCCATACGTTTCGTCAAAGTTGTCACCAGCACCTTGTTCCCCTGTTCCGTCTCCCGGCGAATCTCCTTGAGTAAATCATCAATCTGCCCCTCTACAGGACGTACTTCTACTCTCGGATCCAGCAGTCCGGTAGGCCGTATAATCTGCTCCGCCCGCAACATCTCATGTTCCGCCTCATACACATTAGGAGTGGCCGAAACAAAAAGCATCTGATCAATTTTATTCTCAAATTCTTCAAAATTCAAGGGGCGGTTGTCCTTTGCTGAGGGCAGCCGGAATCCAAAATCCACCAGCGATGCCTTCCGGGACTGGTCACCGCCATACATTCCCCGTACCTGAGGAATCGTAATATGAGACTCGTCCACAATCATCAAATAATCATCAAAAAAATCCAACAACGTATTGGGTGTCTGTCCTGGCTTGTGTCCCGCAAAAATACGGCTGTAATTCTCAATTCCAGAACAGAAACCAGTCTCACGAAGCATTTCAATATCAAAGTTCGTCCGCTCCGCAATCCGCTGTGCCTCAATCAACTTGTCCTGGGATTTAAAAAAGGCAACCTGCTGCTTCATCTCCTCCTAAATCTCCAGCAGTGCCCGCTCCATCCGGTCCGGCGCCACCACATAATGAGAGGCAGGGAAAATAGCGACAAAATTCAAAGAACGCTTAATCTCCCCGGTCAATATATCAAACTCCGTTATTCGATCAATCTCATCTCCAAAAAATTCTACCCGCACACCATTCTCAAAGGTAGACACAGGAACAATCTCCAGCACATCTCCCCGCACCCGGAATGTCCCGCGCTTAAAATCCATATCGTTGCGCTCATACTGAATTCCAATCAATTCCTGAATCACATCATCCCGGTCCTTCTCCTGCCCAGGACGAAGGGAAATCATCATGTGCCGGTAATCCTCCGGATTACCAATACCATAAATACAGGAAACAGAAGAAATCACAATGACATCCCGCCGCTCAATCAGGGCTGCAGTAGCACTGTGCCGCAACTTATCAATCTCATCATTCACAGAAGAGTCTTTCTCTATATAAGTGTCGGTAGAAGGAACATAAGCCTCCGGCTGGTAATAATCATAGTAGGACACAAAGTACTCCACTGCATTTTCGGGGAAAAACTCCTTGAACTCGCCGTACAACTGAGCCGCCAAAGTTTTGTTGTGGGCCAGTATAATAGTGGGCTTATTCAGTTGTTCAATCACATTCGCCATCGTAAATGTCTTACCGGAACCTGTGACACCGAGAAGGGTCTCAAACTGGTTCCCCTTTTTAAATCCCTCCACCAGTTTCGCAATCGCCTGGGGCTGGTCGCCAGTAGGCTTGTATTCAGAATGTAAAACAAAATGATCCATGATGAATTTACACCTCCTGTTTGTAAAAGTTTGTGACTTCACTAACACACTACATTATCAATTGTGCAAGCGCACTTGCACAATTATTCGCATTTATACAACTATTCAAGCCACTGAATAAAAGCCGTTTTATCAGTACTGTTATATCCTGCATTACCATAAAACTTAAGAGTTGTCTCTTCCTTCGAACCGGTAAGTAACATCATTTTATAACAGTTTGCTTTTTCTGCTATTTCTTTAGCATAATTCAAACATTCTGTTGCATATCCTTTTCCACGATAGTCCGCATGCGTAACAACATTTTCTATAAATGCATACGGTCTGATCTTCCTTGTTAAATTTGGAATAATTACGCAGACACAAGAAGACACAATGTTCCCATCTACCTCATTAACAATAATATGATGGTTCTCATCCTGAATAATCGTATTCCATGTTTTTTTCAAATGTTCTGTCATATCCGGTATCGTCTTCTCATGTAAATATAAATACAATTCTAATAGTTCATTTAATTCATGCTCGGCAATTTCTCTAACCATATAACACTCCTACAATTTCTAATTTACCCAATTCAACAACTTGAAACCCCAAAAACTCCTACTTCATAAACCTGTTCCTTGATTATAGCATAGCCTACTTGCATTCGCAATCATTTTTCGAATATTTGTTCGGTAATTTTGCCTTTATTATAGATGGACAGGCTGCCAATAATAATTGACAATCTATTTGGGGTGTGCCAAAATAAATTCGTAAATAATTAAATTTGACTTTGAGGAGGATGAGTAACCATGAAAAAAACGATTACAATGATTTTGGCAATAGCGGTAACCATTTTCTGTATCGTGTCACCTACAAATACCGCAAAAGCAGATACAGAGCCAACAACAACTACTACAGTCACTAACACAACAGAACTATTAACAGAGACAACAGAGAGTCCAAAGGAAATAAAACAGCCCAAGCAAATGAAAATCAAAGCAAAAGAAGAAGGAAAAGTGTGTACCAACGGAAAAACGGTTGCCGTAACAAAAGGGTTTACGTTATCTCTTGCATTGGAAGATCCAGATGGTAAACGAGTAAAAAAAGTCTATGGAAATAAAGTTCTTAGAAGCAGAGAAGATTATAAAGGGGAGGTCAAATGGACTTCCAGCAAACCAAATATTGCATCAGTGAGTGCAAAAGGTATTGTTACGGGAAATAAATGTGGTAAGACCACCATTACAGCAGAATATGGCGGTCGGACCTCTTATGTTATTGTGGAAGTAAAGAAGAATATATTTACGGCGCAACCTCATAAACATTACGGAACTGACCATCGCGATGGAATTACACGCGTTACTGAGAAATTAATTGGTGTAACTTCCATGTATTTTGACAAGAATGGAAACCTGATATATACCTATTCCCAGCAAACGAAATTGACTAAGGCAGGAAAAAAATATTACAAGGAGCATCCAGACTCAGCTGTATTTGCCACGAATTATACCCTGCACTGCGGTAGTTCACACGGAAAGCAAGGCTGCAAAATAGATTTTAAAAATCAAAATGGTAAAGTTATTGCAACAACAAGACAAAAAATATTAGTTATCGTCGATTTAAAGAATAAACCTCACGTAACAAAATATAAAATTCCCAAAAAGTATATTAAAATGAACCAGAAGAATATTGATTTGCGAAGATGTGGATTAGAGATATGTGAGGGATTATATAGATATAAGAATTAGAATTTGAATTTTAAAAAATAGGGGCTGTTTATTTACAGCCCCTATAATCTTATATCTGTTTCTTCATCGAAACATTCTCTCTTCTTTTTTCGCCATTTCCTATTACTTCTCTTTATTATTCTTTAAAATCAGGCGTTTATGTTTACTGGA
>JAQXNR010000153.1 GCA_029098105.1 Lachnospiraceae bacterium | reverse complement strand
GATGCATATTGTCCACGCTCTCTATCTTCTCGCCATTTAAATAAATGTCTGCCACCGTGTCAATACCATCACAGACCAGTTCGTAATACAGATTCTCCTGCCGCTCTACAAAAAAACTGTGGGTAAAGGAATAGTCCTTTTTCAACAGTTCCCGGGTAGGATACTCATTCATCCGGTAATAGGGATCCTCTATTAGATGTGCATCTAACATGGCAGAAAGAACAGAGCCGGGAACTGTGCAATCGCACAAACACTCTCCCGACTCATCCTGAAGTTGCCAGTTTCCATTTAAAACGATTTTCTGATTTGTCATATTGTTCTCCCTTTTCTATAATAAATCACCGCAGTTTTTCTATCTCACAAACCGTCAAAATACCATCCCGTACGTTAAACCGTACATCGTAATTCAAAAATTCCACCCCGTACCTGCGCTCCGGATCCTCCTGGTAGGAGGGACGTGGGTCCTGTTCCAGCACGCCAATCAGTGCCTTTTGCTTCTCCGGCGGAATCTGTTCCAGTAACTTTTGTGGAAATTCTACCTGCAAGTGATATTCCTGCACCTCAGCTGCAAATCCCCCGGTAGCATCATTGTGACAGTCGGTATAGGGAAGATATGGCTTAATGTCCAGAATCGGCGTACCATTCAGCAAATCCACACCTCCCACCAAAAGAATGGGACCTTCTTTGGTATCCTTCTGAATCTCTAACAACCGCAGGGAAGACAGTCCGATGGAGTTGGGGCGGAAAGGAGAACGGGTAGCAAACACTCCCATCTTCCGATTGCCCCCCAGCCGCGGTGGCTTCACTGTAGCAGACCAGGTTTTCTGTTTCGCCTCGGAAAACTGCCACAGTAGCCAAATGTAGTTAAATCCTTCCAAACCCCGAAGTGCCTCCGGATTCCGGTAAGCTGGCTCAAAAACAATTCTTCCCGTCAGTTCCGGCACCACACCACTCTGTCGTGGAATTCCGAATTTACTGGGAAAATCTGTATAAATATGCGCTATTACGTCCATGCTTTCGCCCTACTCCCATCTGCTGTTATTCTCTTCCTCTACGCATCATCTCAAAGCACATTCTGCCGTTATGGTACGGACACTTCCAAGGCTCAACAATGGGATGAGGAATCACTTCTCCCCGTTCATCCACTTCTGCAAACCATTCAGATCCCTGGCAGGAATCCAGCATGTGCTCCTCTACATAATTCCAAATATCCTCTGCCGCATCCTTGAAGTTCTCATTTCCACTCTTCTGGTAGGCATTGTAAAAACCAATAATGGATTCACACTGTACCCACCAGATGCGCTTTGTATCTACTACCCCTTTCTCACACTCCGCCATTACCGAATGATTCCGATAAGCATAACTGTAAATCTGGCAGGTCAAGTCCATAATCATGGGTGCCAATTTATTGCTTAATGCCTCATCTCCCAGTACCGTAAGTCCTCTGTCCAAAAGCCAGGTTGCTTCAATGTCATGACCATAGGAATGTAAATCCAGAATCGAATTCATATCCCGGTCAAAAAATACCTCTAACCGATGTAAACGGGGGTTATATACCTTGTCCACAAACTCATTCAAAACCCAGGCAAGACGTTCCTTCACTTCACCATCACGGGAAACCCGGTACAACTCCGTATACGCCTCACAAATATGCAGTAAAGTGTTCATGGTACGGTCTGCAATCACGTTATTTTCAGACAGTTTGTCGTTCTCCTCCGGCTTGAAATCCACAGTAAATGCTTCTCCATAACCACCTTCATCACACATTTTCTCCTCTATCACATGGTAGAGTTCAAATGCCAGAGACAGCGCCTCCTCATCCTTTGACGCATCATAGTAGGAAGACAGGGCATAAATAGCAAATGCCTGATTATAGGTATGCTTTGTTCCATCACACACACCACCGTCATGCTGTACAGACCAGTATACGCCACCATTTTCTCTGTCAACGCAATGCTCCTTCAAAAACCGGAAAGCATGCTCTGCATAGGGCAACAGTGTAGCATCTCCCAAAGCCTGGCTGGCATTGGCAAAAAACCATAATATACGGCTGTTCAAAATACAGCCTTTCCAATATGACTTATCAATCCTGTGTTCCCAGTCCATGAATCCATAGTAACCGCCCTGTTCTTCATCTTTCATAGATTTCCAGAAGGGAATAATACACTGTTTTAAATTGTCCTCAATTCTCTCTACAAACAAGTTTTCTACCTCCGTACTTATATTTTAATAGTATCTTAAACACAGTATAGCCTTTTTTCAAGAATCATTCTATAACAGACATTTCAAAAAATAGAACAAATCTCCACAAAGAATTGATTTCAAACCTGTAGAATGGTACAATTTACAATAAGGAAAGGAGGTTTGGCAAATATGAACTTTTTTGAATATATTGATATATTAGACACCCCCTACCAGATTTACAGAGAGAACATCCAGGATTCTTCTTTTCTGGTCAACTCCCATTGGCACTACTATGTTGAAATGCTCTATATTATAAAAGGAGAGATTTTTATTCATATTAACCAGCAGCACTACTGTCTCGGTCCCGGCAATTTCGTCTTTATTCCCGCCCGAACGCTGCACCGCATTACTGCAGGCGACAATCTCCCCTGTAAATATGTAGTAATGAAATTCGACTTAAATACCATCAAAATTTCCCGCGCCTATCTTCCCCGCATCCGGGAAATGATTTTCTATATTTGTGACCAGCAGAATTATGTTGTTTCTGCTGAAGAACTGAAACAAACAACAATACTTGAAAATATTGACCGGGTAGAAAAGGAATCTTTGGAGCAGCGTTTTGGTTGTGAATTGAATATTTATTCCGGACTAACTTCTATGATTCTGGAACTGGTAAGACTGCTAGAACCTGCCCTGGCTACTGATTCTGTCAAACCTGCTGCTACGGACACAGACTTTTTCTCCAATATTCTGGAATACATCGATGCCCATTTCAACGAATCTCTCTGCGTACAGGAACTCGCAAAAAAATCTGGAATCAGT
>JAQXNR010000152.1 GCA_029098105.1 Lachnospiraceae bacterium | reverse complement strand
GGAAAGAGAAGAGAAAGAGGATGATCTGGAGCTGGTAGCGGTAATTGCTGCGGCAGTGGCAGCTTATGAGGGTACAGCCTCTGCTGACGGCTACATTGTAAGAAGCATTAAGCGAAGAAACAGATAGATAACGATTGATTTAGGAGGATAAGAAAATGAAAAATTATACCATTACAGTTAATGGAAATGTATATGATGTAGTTGTAGAGGAAGCGGGAAGCCAGGCAGCACCGGCAAGACCTGTAGCAGCACCTAAGGCAGCACCGAAAGCAGCACCCAAGGCAGCGTCGACAGCAGCCGGAGCAAATGCGGGTGCAGGAAGCATTCGTGTGGAGGCCGGTGCGGCAGGTAAGGTATTTAAAATTGAAGCGAATATAGGAAAGGCTGTTAAGGCCGGTGATACGGTGGTTATTATTGAGGCCATGAAGATGGAAATCCCTGTTGTGGCACCTAAGGATGGTACTGTGGCAAGTATTGATGTAGCGGTAGGTGATGCAGTAGAAGCGGGTGCTTTACTGGCAACCTTAAACTAAACAGCAGAAAATCCTTATCATCTACAGGAGGTTAACGTAAATGGAATACGTAGCAACGACATTAACCAACCTGCTGCATCAGACGGCATTTTTCAATCTGACCGTGGGAAATTATATTATGATTGCAGTAGCTTGTGTTTTCCTTTATCTGGCTATCAGAAAAGAATATGAACCCCTTCTTTTGCTGCCGATAGCCTTCGGTATGCTGCTGGTAAATATTTATCCGGATATTATGGTTACTCCGGAGGAAGCATCTAATGGTGTCGGCGGTTTACTCTATTATTTTTATGTTTTGGATGAATGGGCGATTCTACCTTCCCTGATTTTCATGGGAGTAGGAGCGATGACCGACTTTGGGCCACTGATTGCCAATCCCAAAAGCTTTCTTTTGGGAGCAGCTGCCCAGTTCGGAATCTTTATTGCCTATTTTGGTGCCATTGCCATGGGCTTTAATGATAAAGCGGCAGCGGCAATTTCCATTATCGGAGGAGCGGATGGACCCACCTCGATTTTCCTGGCGGGTAAGCTGGGGCAGACCGGTCTTTTGGGACCTATTGCGGTGGCGGCATATTCCTATATGTCTCTGGTTCCCATTATTCAGCCTCCCATTATGAAGCTTCTGACTACGGAAAAAGAACGTAAGATTAAGATGGAGCAGCTCCGTCCGGTTTCCAAGCTGGAGAAAATTCTCTTTCCCATTATTGTAACCATCGTGGTTTGTCTGATTCTTCCTACCACGGCACCCTTGGTAGGTATGCTGATGCTGGGTAACCTGTTTAAGGAGTCCGGTGTGGTAAGACAGTTAAGTGACACTGCCTCCAATGCCCTGATGTATATTGTGGTTATTTTACTGGGTACTTCTGTAGGTGCAACTACTACAGCACAGAATTTCTTGAAGGTAAGTACCATCAAGATTGTAATTCTGGGTCTGATTGCATTTGCATTTGGTACTGCAGCCGGTGTTCTGTTCGGTAAGTTAATGTGCTGGATTACAAAGGGGAAGGTAAATCCTTTGATTGGTTCTGCCGGAGTATCCGCAGTGCCGATGGCTGCCCGTGTATCCCAGAAGGTTGGTTCGGAAGCAGAACCGTCCAATTTCCTGCTGATGCATGCAATGGGACCGAATGTTGCCGGTGTAATTGGTACAGCGGTAGCAGCCGGTACGTTCATGGCAGTATTTGGAGTATTTTAGAGACAAAAATTTCATAGTTTGTTGTACAGATTATAAATGTATATGATAGGAGGAAGAATAAATGGCAGAGAAGAAACCGGTAAAAATTACCGAGACCGTGTTGCGTGATGCACACCAATCATTGATTGCTACCCGTATGACAACAGAGCAGATGCTTCCCATTATTGATAAGATGGATCAGGTTGGCTACCATTCTGTTGAGTGCTGGGGTGGTGCTACATTTGATGCCTGCCTGCGTTTCTTAAAGGAAGATCCGTGGGAGAGACTGCGCAAGTTAAAAGATGGCTTCAAGAATACAAAATTACAGATGTTATTCCGTGGACAGAATATTTTGGGATACAGTCCCTATGCGGATGATGTAGTAGAATATTTCGTACAGAAATCCATTGCAAATGGTATTGATATTATTCGTATTTTTGACTGCTTGAACGATATTCGTAATCTGGAGACTGCGGTAAAGGCAACGAAAAAGGAAAAGGGACATGCCCAGGTAGCACTTTCATATACCCTTGGTGATGCCTACACGATGGATTACTGGAAAGACATGGCGCGAAAGATTGAAGAGATGGGAGCAGACTCCATCTGTATTAAAGATATGGCAGGTTTGCTTGTTCCCAATGCGGCAACAGAGTTGGTTAAAGCGTTAAAGGCTGGTACGAAATTACCGATTCAGTTGCACACCCACTATACTTCCGGTGTGGCTTCCATGACTTACATGAAAGCAGTAGAGGCTGGCTGCGATGTCATTGACACAGCAATGTCACCTCTTTCCATGGGTACTTCCCAGCCTGCAACGGAAGTTATGGCGAAGTCCTTTGAAGGTACCGAGTATGACCCTGGATTTGATCAGAATCTGTTAGCTGAGATTGCAGATTACTTCAAACCGTTGCGTGAGGAGTGGCTGGCTTCCGGTCTGTTGAATCCTAAAGTAATGGGTGTTAATATTAAGACTCTGTTATATCAGGTACCGGGTGGAATGCTTTCCAATTTGGTGTCACAGTTAAAAGAGATGAATGCAGAGGATAAGTTCGATGAGGTGCTGGAAGAAGTTCCCCGTGTGCGTAAAGACTTTGGTGAACCCCCTCTGGTTACTCCATCCAGCCAGATTGTAGGTACTCAGGCGGTACTGAATGTGGTTATGGGTGAACGTTACAAGATGTTGACGAAAGAATCTAAGGATTTGCTGGCTGGTAAATATGGTCAGACGGTAAAACCGATGAATCCGGAAGTACAGAAAAAGGCATTGGACAGTCTGGGATTAAAGGAGCCGATTACCTACCGCCCGGCAGATGATGTTGCACCACAGTTAGAGCAGATGGAAAAAGAGATGGCACAGTACAAACAGCAGGACGAAGATGTATTGTCTTATGCACTGTTTCCTCAGGTTGCTACAGAATTTTTCCAGTATCGGGAAGCACAGCAGACAAAGGTGGATGCTACAAAGGCAGACAGCCAGAACAAGACCTATCCGGTATAAATATAATGTATTACCAGACCTCTCGGGGAAGTTTCCCCCGGGAGGCTTTTTCTTTTTCAGTTGCAGTTCCCCAATAAATTGATTATAATAAGTAAAGTTTGAGTTTGGGATAGGAGGCATTTTCCATGGATGAATCAATGAGTCTGATGGAGCGGCTGGACGTCAGATATGACAATTTTAGTAAGGGACAGAAACGGATTGCAGATTTTTTGCGCAATCATTATGACAAGGCTGCTATGTACACGGCGGCAAAATTGGGAAAAGAAGTAGGAGTTAGCGAGTCTACTGTGGTTCGTTTTGCCTATGAGTTAGAATATGATGGTTACCCGGAGTTGCTGAAAGCGATTGCGGCTACGGTGCGCACTCATAGTAATTCCATTCAACGGTTGGAAAATGCGGCACTGCGTATGGAGGAAGGGGACAATCTTCTGACCTCAATATTGAAGGATGACCGCATGCGAATCAAGGAGACTGCCCAGAGTGTAGATGTAGAAATGTTTGACAAAGTGGTGGATGCCATTGTAAATGCAGACAATATATATATATTAGGGGTGCGCAGTACCTGGTATTTAGCAGGTATGATGGGGTACTATTTTCATATGATTTTTGATCAGGTTCATGTATTGGAAGGGTCCGGGAATGTGGATACTTTGGAGGAAATTTGCAGGATTAAGAAAAATGATATTTTTATTGGAATCAGTTTCCCTAGATATTCCCTGCGCACAGCCAGTGCCATGCAATTGGCAAAGAAAAATGGAGCAAAGACGATTACGATTACTGACAGCATGCAGTCGCCCTTAATTGAATATGCAGATTACCCATTGATTGCTAAGAGTGATGTCATGGCGATTGTGGATTCCCTGACTGCACCGATTAGTCTGATTAATGCATTGGTGGTAGCTGTATGCATGAAGAAAAAGGACGATTTGGAGGCGCGGCTTCATGTACTGGAGGAATTGTGGAATGAATATAAAGTCTACGATGATCATGTGATTGATTAGGAGAAGAATATGTACGATATAGTGGTGATTGGGGGAGGCGCAGCCGGAATGCTGGCTGCCATCAGCGGAGCAGAACATTTGCGGGAACAGGGAAATACCAGCCCTCGGGTTTTGTTGTTGGAGAAAAATGAAAAACTGGGTAAAAAACTATATATTACAGGAAAAGGCAGGTGTAATCTGACCAATGCCAGCGATGTGGAAGAACTGTTAAAAGCAGTTACGGTGAATTACCAGTTTTTGTATAGTAGTTTTTATGGTTTTACCAATGGGGATATAGTTGAATTATTAGAGAAAAATGGATGCCCCACTAAGGTAGAACGGGGAAATCGGGTATTTCCGGTGTCTGACCATGCCTCCGATGTGATATCTGCCCTGCAGAAGGAATTGAAATGTCAGGGTGTAAAAATCCGCTTACATTGTCCGGTACAAGAACTGTTGCTGGAGAAGTCAGAGGGAGAGTATTGTTGCAATGGCGTAAAACTGGTTTCCGGGGAAACGGTGAGGGCAAAGAGAACAGTGGTCGCCACAGGGGGATGTTCTTACCCATCCACTGGTTCCACCGGGGATGGATACCGTTTTGCCGAAGCGGGAGGACATCATATTATTCCGCTGCGTCCGGGACTTGTTCCTTTTGTCACAGAGGAAGAATACCCCAAGGAATTGCAGGGACTTTCCCTGCGGAATGTAAAACTCACAATGCGTCAAGGGAAAAAAGTGTTTTTTGAGGAACAGGGAGAAATGCTCTTTACCCATTTTGGTGTGAGTGGACCACTGGTGCTGAGTGCCAGTGCATATTTACCGGAACCGGGCAAAGGCAGACAGAAAGCGGTATCGGTAACGGGAGAGATTGATGTAAAACCGGCACTCTCTGAAAAACAGTTGGATGAGCGGATTCTGCGGGATTTTGACGGAGCGAAGAACAAAGCATTTAAAAATGCATTGGATGGATTACTGCCTAAAAAACTGATTCCGGTGGTGATTCAAATGTCTGGAATTTCCGGTGAAAAGAAGGTGCATGATATCACCCGGGAGGAGCGTCAGGGACTAGTGCAAATGTTAAAAGGGATTCCCTTTACGGTTGCCGGGGTGAGAGGCTTTTCCGAGGCAATCATTACCAAAGGCGGGGTTAGTGTCAAGGAGATTGACCCGGGCACAATGGAGTCCAGACTGGTAAAACAACTGCATTTTGCTGGAGAGGTTCTGGACCTGGATGCTGTCACCGGAGGCTATAATTTGCAGATTGCCTGGTCTACGGGATATGCGGCGGGAATCGGAGCTGCCCGGTAATTTCTCATTTTACTTGCAAAAGAGAAGGATTTATAGTAGATTAAAACAATAAAAAGATATGAGGTGCATTTATGTATAGTATTGCGATTGATGGACCGGCAGGAGCCGGAAAGAGTACCATTGCAAAAATGGTGGCAAAGGAATTGAATTTTGTTTATGTGGATACCGGGGCAATGTTTCGGGCAATGGCATTGTATATGCTGGACAATCAGGTGGATTTAGAGTCAAAAGAGGCGGTAGAAGCGGCCTGTGGGAAGATTACCATCACAATTTCCTATTTGGACGGACAACAGCAGGTTATTTTGAATGATGTGAATGTTTCCGGACAGATTCGCAGGGAAGAGGTGGGAAATGCTGCTTCCAGAATTGCTGTGTACCCTCCGGTACGTACCAAATTGCTGGAACTGCAGAGAGCACTTGCAGCGAAAGAAAATGTAATTATGGATGGAAGAGATATTGGAACTGCGGTTTTGCCCAATGCCCAGACAAAAATATATTTGACTGCTTCTTCTGAAGAACGGGCGAGAAGACGGGTAGAGCAGTTGGCACAGAATGGCGTCTCTGCTGATTTTGCGGAAGTACAAGCAGATATTATAAAGCGGGACGAGCAGGATATGAACCGGGAAATTGCACCTTTGCGCCAGGCAGAGGATGCGGCTTTCATTGACAGTTCCCAGATGTCAATGGAAGAAGTGGTGGAGGCAATTATTGCCTGCTATAAAAAGAATCAATAATAAATAAAGGAAAGAATTTATGGAAGTTATTTTGGCAAAATCCGCTGGCTTTTGTTTTGGCGTAAAGCGGGCGGTGGAAAAGGCGTATGAGGTATCCGATCGGGAACATGTGTATACCTATGGTCCGATTATTCACAATGAACAGGTGGTAAAAGATCTGGAAGAGAAGGGTGTTACCGTTCTGAACAGTATGGAGGAGTTAAAACAGCTCCCGGATGGAGAGGGAACGGTAGTCATTCGCTCCCACGGAGTCGGAAAGAACATCTATGATTTACTGGAGCAGAAAGGAATTTCTGTGGTAGATGCCACCTGCCCTTTTGTGTTAAAGATTCACAAGCTGGTTCACGAGGCCGGAGACCGGGGAGAGCCTGTGATTATTATAGGAAATCCGGAACATCCCGAGGTTGTGGGCATCCGGGAGTGGTGTCAGGAGAAGCCGATTGTGATTGACAGTGTAGAAACCGCCGAAAATACAGTCCTTTTTCCGGACAAAAAATACTGCCTCGTATCCCAAACGACATTTAATTACAAGAAATTCAAAGATATGGTTGAAATTTTCGAAAAAAAAGGTTATGATATAGGGGTATGTAATACTATTTGTAATGCGACCGAAGAACGTCAGTCTGAGGCGGCTGCTCTGGCAAAGAGAGTAGACGCAATGATTGTCATCGGGGGCAGAAATAGTTCTAACACCCAGAAACTATATGACATAAGTAGTAAAGAATGTAAATGTACTTACTATATACAGACACTTGTTGATTTGGATCTAACCATGTTGGAGTCCGTTGGTAGCGTAGGTATTACAGCAGGGGCATCGACCCCAAACAATATTATCAAGGAGGTTCATGATAGCATGGCAGAAGAGAATTTTGAAGAATTATTAGAGGAGAGTTTTAGCGCAAAGCCCAACGTAAGAGGCGGGGCTGTTGTGGAAGGTACTGTAATCAGCGTGAAAGAGGACGAAATCGTACTGAATATTGGTTACAAGGCAGATGGTATTATTACCCGTAGTGAATATACCAATCAGCCGGGAGTAGATTTGACTAAGGAAGTCAGCGTTGGTCAGACAATGACCGCTAAAGTATTGAAGGTAAATGACGGTGAGGGTCAGGTGTTATTGACTTACAAGCGTCTTGCAGTAGACAAGTCCAATGAGAAGTTGGAGGCTGCTTATGAGAGCAAGGAAGTGCTTTCTGGTACCGTAGCCGAGGTTCGCGAGGGCGGTCTGATTGTGAATTTTGAAGAGTCCAGAGTATTTATTCCTGCAAGTCTGGTGTCTGACCAGTATGAGAAGAATCTGGACAAGTATGCAAATCAGGAATTGCAGTTTGTAATTACAGAGTATAATCCTCATAAGAGAAGAATCATCGGTGACCGCAAGCAGTTACTGGTGGCAGAGCGCGAGGAGAAGAAGAAAGCATTATTTGAGAGAATTAAGGTAGGCGACGTGGTAGACGGTGTTGTTAAGAACCTTACCGATTTTGGTGCCTTCATTGATTTGGGAGGCGCAGATGGACTGCTTCATATTTCTGAAATGTCCTGGGGTCGCGTAGAGAACCCGAAGAAGGTATTTAAAGTAGGTGATGAGGTTAAGGTGTTGATTAAGGATATTCAGGGTGAGAAGATTGCGCTGAGCCTTAAGTTTGATGACCAGAATCCATGGCTTAATGCGGAAGAGAAGTACGCAGTGGGTAATATTGTTACCGGTAAAGTTGCACGTATGACTGATTTCGGTGCTTTCGTTGAACTGGAGCCGGGTGTGGATGCACTGCTTCATGTTTCCCAGATTTCTCTGGAGCACATTGAGAAACCTTCATCTGTTTTAAGTATTGGTCAGGAGGTTACTGCTAAGGTAGTGGACTTCAAGCCGGAAGACCATAAGATTAGCCTGAGTATTAAGGCTACTTTGTCTCGTGTTGACGAGGATATGGAAGAAGTAGATGCGGATGAGATTGAGGAAATTGAGGAATAATTTCTTTTACCCATCACGTTTATAGCATAAGGATGAACATAGTGTCTATAATTTATTATAGGCACTATATTTTTATCATGAGGAGTGGCAATATGTACGAGTATTCAGATTTCATTAAGGACATTTATAAGTTGACCGGAATTGATTTGGCCTGTTACAAAGAACGCCAGATGAAACGGCGGCTGGAGACTCTGGTAAAGCGGCATAAATTGCCGGGATTCCGGGAATTTGTGGATGCAATTCAGAAAGATAAGGTGTTATATGAGGATTTTTTGTCTTACCTTACTATTAATGTGTCAGAATTTTACCGCAATCCCAATCAATGGAAAATATTGGATACTGAGATGGTTCCACGGCTTTTAAAAGAGGCGAATGGAAGACCTTTAAAAATCTGGAGTGCGGCCTGTTCTACGGGGGATGAACCCTATTCCCTTGTTATGCTGTTGTCCAGACATGTGCCATTACATCAGATTTCCATTGTTGCTACGGATATTGACAAGCAGATATTGGAGAAGGCAAAAGTCGGTATTTATGACAGAAAAAGTCTTCAGAATCTTCCAGAGGAGTTTAAACAAAAATATTTTAATCAGTTGGGAGAGAAATCATTTCAGATTCGTGAAGAAATAAAAAAACAGGTACAATTTCGCCAGCATAATCTTTTGCGGGACAACTATGACCGGAATTATGATTTGATTGTGTGCCGGAATGTTATGATTTACTTTACAGAGGAGGCAAAGGACGGTATTTACCAGAAGTTCTATCAGTCTCTGCGTCCCCAGGGAGTATTGTTTGTGGGGAGTACGGAGCAGATGATTCACGCAGAGAAAATTGGTTTTACTTCAGAGCATTCTTTTTTCTATGTGAAGTCATGACAGGCACGTTTGATGAGGGAATAAGGTAAGACGGCAAAGAAAGGAATTAGGTATGCGAATCAATAAATTTTTGAGCGCGTCCGGAGTGTGCAGCCGACGGGAGGCAGACCGTCATATTGCAGCTGGCGAAGTGACGATTAACGGGCGGCTGGCACAGATGGGAGATTCTGTGGAAGATACGGATGAAGTCTGTTTTTTAGGAAAAAGAGTAAAAAGAGAAGTACCATTTGTTCTTTTGGCATATAATAAGCCAGTGGGAATTGTTTGTTCTGCAAAGGAGAAGGACAATATTGTAGATGCCATTGGCTACCCGGAGCGGATTTACCCGGTGGGAAGGCTGGACAAAGATTCCCAGGGGCTGGTATTGCTGACTAATCAGGGAGAACTGCACAACCAGATTAGTCATGCGAGAAACTGCCATGAAAAGGAATACGAAGTCGTGGTGGACAAAATGGTGACAAAGGAATTTCTGGATGAAATGCGCAATGGAGTTGCGATTCTTGACACAGTAACCCGTCCCTGTAAAGTAAAAAAGACAAGCCGCAATGGCTTTACGATTGTTTTGACCCAGGGATTGAACCGACAGATTCGTAGGATGTGTGAAGCGCTGGGATACCGGGTCAGAAGTTTAAAGCGGGTTCGGGAGTTAAATATTGTGCTGGGTGATTTGAAACCGGGAGAATACCGGGAGATTCAGGGAGCAGAACTGGAAAAACTGAGGAAAATGCTTTAATATAGATGGTAGAGTTGAAATTCTAAGAAGAGCAGACAGATTGACAAGATTGTGTGGAGGTTGGCAGAATGAAGCAAGTTGCATCAGATACAGAAGAGAAAACCCTTCGGATGAAGGAATTGGTTTCCCTTTTGGGGCGTGCATCCAGGGCATATTATAATGACAATGAAGAAATCATGAGTAATTATGAGTATGATGCCCTCTACGATGAACTGGTGCAGTTAGAGAAGGAAACGGGGATTACGCTTTCGGCAAGCCCTACGGTAACGGTTGGCTATGAGGTTTTAAGCGAACTGAAAAAGGTTACTCATGAATACCCTATGCTTTCTCTGGACAAGACAAAAGAAGTGGAAACGTTGGCTTCCTGGCTGGGAGAGCAAAAAGGGGTGCTGTCCTGTAAACTGGATGGTCTGACTACGGTTTTAACCTACGAGGATGGTGTGTTAAAGCAGGCGGTTACAAGAGGAAATGGACAGGTAGGAGAGGATATTACCCATAATGCAAAGGTATTTCAAAACATTCCTCAGTCCATCGCCTATTCCGGCAGATTGATTGTCCGGGGTGAGTCGATTATTCAGTATTCTGATTTTGAGAGGATTAATGAAGAAATTCCCGAGGCAGAGGCGAAATATAAGAATCCCCGCAATTTGTGCAGTGGTACGGTTCGGCAGTTAAATAGTGAAATATGTGCCCGGCGGAATGTACATTTTTTTGCTTTTTATTTAGTGGATGCAGGGGATTTTGAAGAATTAGACACCATGGAAAAACGCTTTGAGTGGCTGAAAAAACTGGGGTTTGATGTGGTGGAATACCAGATGGTCACAAGGCATAATATAAGGGAGGCAGTGGCGGATTTTTCTCAGCGCATTTCCGGAAATGATTTTCCTTCGGATGGTCTGGTGCTCTCTTTTGACGATATTGCATATGGGAAGAGTCTGGGAACCACAGCCAAGTTTCCCAAGGATTCCATCGCTTTTAAATGGAAGGATGAAGTGGCAGAGACAACATTCCAGGAGGTGTTCTGGAGTGCTTCCCGTACCGGGCTCATCAATCCGGTAGCGGTATTTGACCCGGTGGAGATTGAAGGAACTACAGTGAGCCGGGCAAGCCTTCACAATGTGAGCATTCTGGAGTCTTACGAACTGGGCAGAGGGGACACCATTACCGTATTTAAGGCAAATATGATTATTCCTCAACTGGCAGAGAACAAGACTAGAAGCAATACCGTTTTGATACCGGATACCTGCCCGGTGTGCGGACACAAAACGATAATCCGGGAAGAAAATGCGGTGCGGGTACTGGTATGCCCCAATCCCGTCTGTCCGGCAAAACAGATGAAGCAGTTTGCTCATTTTGTGTCCCGGGATGCTATGAATATAGATGGTTTGTCGGAGGCTACCTTAGAAAAATTTATACAAAATGGTTTTTTGACGTCGCTGGATGATTTGTTTCATCTGGACCGATATGAAGAGGAGATTACTTCTCTGGAAGGGTTTGGACGACGTTCCTATGAAAATCTGCAAAAAGCAGTAGAAAAGAGCCGCAGTGTGTCCATGCCCTCTTTTCTTTACAGTCTCGGTATCGCCAATATTGGTCTTTCCAATGCCAAACTATTGTGCCGTCATTTTCAGTATGATTTTGAGCGGATGCGCAAAGCGGAGTTGGAGGAATTGACAGAGATTGATGGAATTGGAGTGCTGATTGCCCAATCCTTTGTGGACTATTTTGCAAATAAGGAATATAATAATATGGTTGACCAACTGTTACAGGAGATTACTTTTATTCAGGAGGAAACTCTCACAGAGGAGGAATTAAAGTTTAAAGACATGACCTTTGTGGTAACAGGAAGTTTGAATCAGTTTGCAAACCGAAATGCGATTAAGGCGGAGATTGAGCGGCTGGGCGGTAAGGTAGCGGGAAGTGTCTCCACGAAGACCAGTTACCTGATTAACAATGACAGCACCTCCAATTCTTCCAAAAACAAAAAGGCAAAGGAATTAGGCATTCCGATTATTACAGAAGAAGAGTTTATTCAGTTATGGAAGCAGGAAGGAAGTAATTAAGTATGCCAATTAAAATTGATAATAATTTACCGGTTAAGAAAATATTAGAGGATGAGAATATTTTCGTTATGGATTATGACCGGGCGGTAAATCAGGAAATCCGTCCATTAAATATATTGATTGTAAATTTGATGCCGTTAAAGGAGGATACCGAACTGGCGCTTTTGCGCAGTCTTGCCAATACTCCTCTGCAGGTGAACGTGTCTTTTGTGAGAATGGATTCCCACCACTCCAAAAATACTTCTGCGGAACATTTGGAGCGGTTTTACATTTATTTTGATGAGGTGAAAAAGCATCGCTACGATGGTTTGATTATTACCGGTGCCCCGGTGGAAACCATGCCTTTTGAGGAAGTGGATTATTGGAAAGAACTGACAGAAATTATGGAGTGGAGCAAGGAAAATGTAACTTCTACTCTGCATATTTGCTGGGGAGCCCAGGCGGGACTTTACTACCACTATGGAGTGCAGAAATTTCTCCTCCCTGAGAAACTGTCCGGCATTTACAAGCACCATACTTTTCATAAGCGTACCCCTCTTGTGAGAGGATTTGACGATGCTTTTTACGTTCCCCATTCCCGATATACCGGTTTTGCCAAGGAGGACATAGAAAAAATTGACGATTTGGAAATCGTAGCAGAGTCAGAAGTGGCAGGTCCCTATTTGATTATTGACAAAAAAATGAAGAATATTTTTGTGACCGGACATCCGGAATATGACCAGTTGACTCTGGACAAAGAGTATAAACGGGATTTAGCAAAAGGCTTAAATCCCAATATTCCATATAACTATTACCCGGATGATGATCCGGCACAGACACCGCCTAAAACCTGGCGATGTCATGCCAATACATTGTATTATAACTGGTTAAATTATTATGTATATCAAAATACCCCGTATGAGTGGTAGAAAATTGCTTTCATCCCAGTGTTTATAGGGGTTTGCGAGCAATGCTCTGTTTTTGAAGTATTATATACTTTGGTATATAATTTGATGTATTATGATGTACGAATGTTGTAAATATGTTGTAAGGTGTTGTACAAAAATGTTGTAAGGTGGTGTACAAAAATAATGTATGTAAACGAGTACAATGAAAATTTATGGGATTTTGAAGTATTGGATGGCGTGAATTTTTTAAACTGTAATCGAATACATCCTCTAAAACAAAAACAGGTGCAGCATCTTGTAAATTGTTGTGAGCAGGATAAGCAAATATGCGAATTACTAGTATTTGGAAGTTCGACAGACTTTCGTTGTAATTCAAGGAGCGATATTGATTTAGTACTTATAAGAGATGATGATAAAAAAGAGGCACCTTACGGGTTTACCGATATTGAGAGTGACTATGACTTATTCTTTACAGTAGGAGAGCGGTTAAAAAAGGTGCTGTTTGAGAATGGAGTTTGTGTTTACAGGAGGGATTAGAATGTGTGACATCCGTTATTTTAAGGCAGCCCATCATCATTTTGTTTGTGCACAGGAATTGATTAAAAATTGTTCCTGGGATGAACAGTTTATAAATGACACTGCATACCCGTATGAGTGGTAGGAAAAGTGCTTTCATCCCAGTGTTTATAAGGGCCTGCGAGTGATACTCTATTTTGAGGATATTATGTACTTTGGAATATAGTTTGATGTGTTATGATGTACGAATGTTGTAAATATAATATAAGCTGGTGTACAAAAATAATGTACTAAATTGTGTGTTAAGCGCACCTGTTTAGATTAGTACTTGAAAGGAAGGGACTTCCCTTCCTTTTTTGTTGTAAAAAAGTTATAAAGGGCTAAGGAGGTAGTTTTTATGACTAGATTGTTTGAAGATTTATACGATGCAGATAAAATACTGGAAGAGAGAGAGGAAGAAAGCAGAGAGCGAGGCAGAGAGGAGACTCTCTTTAATCTTGTAAAAAGTAATTATATTACGAAAGAGATTGCAGTGAGTCAATTAAATGTATCTGAAGAAGAGTTTGACGAAAGGTATAATAAATGGCTGCTTAATAAGTAGCATCTCTACACAATGTTCCTTTTTTATTGACAATAGTAAAGAAAGGCCAAAACCGGGTATTGATTTAGCCCAGTTTTTGTGTTATAGTTTACTTGAGTTATTTACAAGAAGAGCTGGTATAACGGGTAAGGTGTACAGACTAGAGGAACCATCTATACAATTGGGATAGCGATAGTTTCTTGCAGTGTTTAGTGATGTAAAACGTGATTTCTATTTGAAAACAATAAGT
>JAQXNR010000151.1 GCA_029098105.1 Lachnospiraceae bacterium | reverse complement strand
AGAACATCCTACAATCCATGCTACTGCGGTTCCAAAATTTCCACCCCACTGCTTTGCATTACAACTTGTAAAGAAACCTGAGAAATTGGAAATACTCCAGTGTCCGCTACACAAAAACATAATGGAACAAACAAGCACTCCTGTAATACCTGCAAACAGCATAAAAGATTGTACTTTGCCTGCAACTACATTTTTACATAAGCTCAAAATACACCATAAACAAAGCACAATAGCACCTACCAGCAATGCGGAATTGCCGGTTAAGTTTAAACTAAACTGGTAATTCAACCAGTCAATGATACCTAAAACACCACATGCAGGTACTGCAATCCATGCACACATAATCAGCCAGGCTGACCAGAATCCCGCATGCTTATTCAACCCCACTGTATTAAACACCAGACAAGAACCAGTACTGGGTAGCATCGTCGAAAGTTCTGCATACACAAATGCAGTAGGAAGAACCATTGCCGTCATCAGGGCAAATGCCAAAAAGGTAGCTGGTCCGGTATATGACATAAAAATACCATCCCAATAACACATAAAGGTAAAAATTGCCCCTGTTGCCATAGCATATACATAAACCAGTTTCATGGATTTAGAGAGAGCACTGGATTTTACTGCCCTGCTCATTGATGTTAACTCACTCATACAATCACTCCTTTTCTATTGTTACACTTAAAAGTTACCTATAATAAAAATCAAATGATTTTATTACCATATATATTTTTTTGATGTCAGCCAAAGAGGCGCAAATAGCGTTCTGCTAATTCGATTGTGCCGTCCATATATCCTACGCTTAACTCCTCTACAGGACCGGATTCTTTATGACTTGCCAGCCATGCCATAAGTTGTAAACGGCGCATCATAATAAACGTATCAATTTCCTCAAAGTCTGTATCTGTAAACGGCAACACTTTCTTATAACCATCCAGCCAGGCATTTACCAATCTTGGAACAATCGGTTTGTCTTCAATGAAACTGAGTGCCGATGCCAAATCATGCAAATGCCACCCGAAACCACAATCGTCAAAATCTATTACTTTAATCTGATCCCCTTCCAACAGCAGATTTGCCAAGCGCAAATCTGCATGAATCAGACCATAATTATTTTCATTTCTACCATACCGTTTCAGTCTTTTTTTAATAATGTGGGAAACCTTGGTAAACAATTCCTCCGCTTCCGGTGTCATGTCATCAAAGTCCTGCCAGCGCCCCCAAGCCGGAGTGTCTCCTATAATATTGTCATAGGTCCACTCCATTCTCTTAAGTTTCTCTGTCCCGTTCCATATTTCGGTCTGTCGATGCAGATATGCCGTTGTCTCTCCTAAATAAGAAAACTGTTTCACCATCTGCTCCTCGTTATTCTCATCTGGTGCTTCCCCCGCCAAATATTCACAAATTACACAGTAATAGTCCTTGCCATCCTCTCCCTGTACAATTTGAATATTTTTCCCATCCAGACCTTTAATCGGATTTGCCACCAATAATGGAGTATACTCATTTATTTGTTTTAGCCATTTCATTTCTGAATTTAATTCTTCCAGAGTATGATATCCCGGCCGACTAATTCTAAGTACTCCGTCATGCTGTCCGCTTGCTATATTATTCACCATGTAAGTAGCATTTTCAGACAGCACAATGAGTTTGCTCTCATCAGTATCTTGCCAACCGTACTGTTTCAGAGCACTCTGGGCAATATCGTCAAATAATTTGGTGTTTTCGAATGCCATACCGCTTCCTCCTTTTTCAGAATTTCTTGTACAAACAGAAATAATTTGTCCAATATTATAAAAATATAAAAAAGAGTACTCCTGCCATTCAGAAGTACTCCTTTGTACAAGCCATATAGATTATTTTATTTATAATATGTAATGAACTCCTATGCCTGTTTTAAAATATCCTCTTTTGCTTCTTTAATGCCATAAGCCATTTTAGCAAGCAACTCATCACAATATTCTTTTGTCGCCAGAATTCCCGGTTTAAACTGCAATACATGGGGATCCAATTGGGAATAAATTCCCCACACACCATTATTGTATAAATGCTGCATAACAGGAATTGCCCCTTCCTTTCCGGCAAATTCCAGTCCCATAATAGTACCGTTCTGGCGAATACCGGTAAAGGTATCCGGGTTATCCTCCATAATCTTATTGAGTCCCTCTCTCAAATAAGTAGAAACAAACTCAACATTCTTGATTGTCTCTTCCCGCTGAATAATCTCAAAGACCTTAAGTGCACAGGCACATCCCAATTCACTTCCTCCAAACGTCGCCATGTGGGCACTTCCATCCTGTGTCATCCAATATGATGCACGCTCATTAAGAATCACGGCTGAAATCGGATAAACACCCCCTGAAAATCCCTTTGAAGTAACAATAATATCCGGGGTTACACCATATGTCTCAATGCACCACATCTTACCACTTCGCATCAAACCAGTCTGAACCTCATCCGCAATATACAAAGCATCGTACTTCTCACATAATTTCTTCACCGCTGGCAAATACCCTTCCTCAGGCATTGGAAAACCATAAGTAGCCGGTATTGTTTCCATAATCACACATGCCACATCTTCTGGTTTTAAAGCCTCTTCCATTGCCTCAATATCATTAAAGGGAACCTTTACAAATTCTGCCGGACGTTCTGCATGAAATAGTCTGCTATATTTTTCTGCTCCGGCTGCTACAGCGAGTCCTGTATGTCCATGATAACAATTTTCAATACAAACAATCTTCATTTTACCAGTTGCGCTTCTGGCACATTTTAATGCCAAATCAATTACTTCACCACCGCTGGATCCATAGATTACATGCCGCATTCCCTCTGGAGATGCCTGAATTACAGTTTCTGCCAGTTTTGCTTTTAATGGCGATGGAAAATGATGATTTCCAATATCTACTGTCTGGGTTGCTTCTATCAATGCATCTAAAACCTCTTTATTGCGATGTCCAAGGCTATATGTACCTCCGTTGATATGCACATCCATCAACTGTTTTCCGTCCATATCCCAGAAATAGTATCCTTCCCGCTTTCCAATTACCAAATCAATTTTTAAATCCAACCATTCCTGTGTTTTTCCACTGTTCCAATATTTAATAGAAGTATCAAACACCTGTTGCTTTGTTGTATTTTCAAAAATTTCTGCTACTGTCATATAAATTCTTCCTTTCTAATCATTTTTTGGTATTCTATCGGAGCCATACCCGTTTTCCTTTTAAATGTTTTTGTAAAGTATTCTACATTACTATAGCCCACTGTTGCTGCTACATCATAAATTTTTACACCGGAATCCCGAAGAAGAATTTTCGCCCGGTCAACTTTCACTTCAGCAACAAAATCTGTAAAATTCATTCCCGTTGTCTTTTTGAAAATGGAACTGATATAACTGGAATTCAAAAATACGCCTTCCGAAACTTTTTCCAGAGACAGTTTTTCATCTACATGCACTACTACATATTTGCCAATCCGGTATACCAGTTTATCATCAATCATCTGATATTTTTTTACAATGCTGCTCACTTTGCCAAAACACTTCAGCCATTCTGACTCAATAGATTCCCGGGTTTTCAGGCTAAATCCTACCTTATAGGTATAATCTTTCTCATAAAGAAACTTTTCCAACCAGGATTTGCGGTCAATTATAATATTATATATTCTTTTCTTTGCTTTATCTGCCACTTGCTGAAAATCAATCGGGTCTGAAAAATCCTCATATATCTGATCCAGAATACTTCCAATAATATAGGACTCTTCTCCTCCACCTTGAAAAATATGGTCGATTAAAGCCTCAATTTTATCCTGTAATTGATTTACCACATAATTATAGTCTTTGTTTTCATACACCCGCAACAGCGTCTGCTCCAGCATTTCTATAGAAACCGGTTGTAACAGGTAATCAAAAATACCGCTCAGAAACAGTCTGCGAACCACCGCATATGTTCCTTCTGTTCCCAGAACAATTAACCGCATCCCGGTATACTCATTCTGCAATTTTTGAAGTTCCCGGAACCATTCTTCGTGAATTTCGTCAATAGCCAAAATACATACATCCGGTTGAATTTCACAAAGAGTCTGCGTCAATTTAGGCATATCGTCGACTACTGCACTAAGAGCAAAGCCCTCCTGCTGTCTCCAGAAATTCATATCCTCTATTATTCTAGACGAACTTCCTTTTTTATCGTAAACACAAACCTTCTGCATATATTCACCTCATTATTCATAAACAACGCATTGCCAAAATGAGTTTTTCTTCATTCAATTATTGTCCCATAGAACTGGTTTCCGGTAATGTACTACCACCATCAATTACAATTTGTGCACCAGTGATATAACTAGATTCATAACAACCCAAAAAGGCTGCAAGTTCTCCAATCTCTTTCGGGTCTGCAAGGCGCTTCATTGGAACTGCATCTGCAATCGCCTGAATCGCTCTCTCCGGATCATCTGGGTCTGACTGTTGTGCCATTCCTTCCACCAACGGTGTTCTGACATATCCGGGACAAATCGCATTCACACGAATATTTTGATCCGCTACTTCTCTTGCCATCGCCTTTGTAAAACCTACTAGAGCAGCCTTAGAAGTCGCATAAGCAAGTTCTCCAGGATCTGCCACCATATCTCCAGTCACGGAACTCATTACAACAATCGCTCCTCCTCCCGCTTTAATCATACTGGGAAGTACTGCTTTTGTTACATTCCAGGTTCCTTTTATGTTGATATCAAAATGCTTATCCCGGTTTTCAAAAGAATTAGCCGAAAGGAAATCTTCTAATATACAAATACCTGCATTACTAACTAATATTTCAATTGGTCCATACGTGTCTTCCGCTATCTGAATCAATTTTTCTACACTTTCATAATCAGAAACATCTGTTTGAACACCAATCGCCTCATACCCTTGCTGTTTCAAATGTTCTGCCAGTTCCAATACTTTTTCCCCCCGTGCTGCCAAAACACATTTTGCTCCGTATTTTGCATATACTTCAGCAATTCCTTGTCCAATTCCCTTAGAAGCACCGGTAATGACTGCAACTTTACCCTCTAGTTTTTTATCCATTTTAGCTGCACCTCTTTTCAAAACTTTTTTGATTTGTTTATACCTTTAAGTTATTAAACAAGAAATGCGTTTCGCGAAAAAAGAGGCACGAGCCGTCGCTCATGCCTCTTCGCATTTCTTTATAGAGATTAAAACATATAATATTTGTTTTGACAAGGTCAAATTTTTAGGTTATACCGATTTATTTTTTACGCT
>JAQXNR010000150.1 GCA_029098105.1 Lachnospiraceae bacterium | reverse complement strand
CTTTAAGGAACGAATACACTCCTCCAAATATGGACTTTCTTTGTATGCACAAATTACAAATGTGTGTTTCATCTTGAACGGCTCCTTTTTGTCTCAGACCTCTTACATTTTTTCTAAGGTTGTCACAGAGTGCCTAAGTTTGTTTAATAGACATCTACATATACATCTACATATTTTTCTGCAACAACCGTATTGGTAGAATCATAAAGAAGTTCATCATAAATATGACTGAAATTCTACTTACTTTAAAACCTTCAACCAGGAAACATCCTGTGTGGAATTGTCATCCACTACCCTCACAACTGCATAGTATTTGTCTGTCACTTTCCCGTTTTTCACAGTTATGGTAATCACCGCTTTTCCGGCGTTATCTCCCCGGACTCTTCCTTTTTCATCTACAATTGCTACATTCTTATTAGAAGATTCAAACAATAACTGTGCATTCTTTATGTGGGTCAGTTTTATTTTCCAACTGTTGCCTTTTTTGATTTTCTTATAAAATGCTATATTCGGGCTTTTTGTCTCGCTCTTAAAGGACACCAGACTGTAATTCTTTCCCACCTTTTTGGAAACTGTTACCTTTGCCACATACTGTACAATGTGTTTTCCTTTTATAATTGTAATTACAATTTTAGTTTTTCCCTGTTTCTTCTTTGATTTAATGATTCCCTTCTTTGTGACAGTGGCAATCTTCGGGTTCGTGCTGACACACTTAACCGCCGCCCCCTTCACCTTCATAAGTTTAATCTGAAACTTCTGGTTTAAGCCCATCTTTTTGGACATAGATATGGTAGGAATATAATATTCCGAAGTAATTGATTCCATCTCAATCGTAGCCGCCGGGCTCTTTTTCTTTGTATCCGTCTCTCGGAACCGGATTTTTACCGTTCCCGCTGCTAACTTGGAAATTGTATTCGTAGAACAGGGTGTCCATGTTATTCCTCCATCCAGAGAATATTCCATGTCCTGTGTGACTCCAATAATCTTACCTTCCTTTGTATTTTCATATTTCGGCTGCTTGATTATCAGTGTACTAGTATCCGGTTTCTCCTGTTCTTCTTTCTGGACGGCGACCCCATCAGCACTAATCACAATCGTATCTGTTACTGCCGGTGCATAGATTACCACCTTGCCGGTGTCAGGAGAATAAGAATAATCGGTTCCTGCTACTAACGTACTGGTTCCCACCTGTATGGTAATGGCATCTGGCAGTCGGTAGTTCTCATCCGGCATCAGAGTCGTTGTATAATTCTGGGCAAACACTGCCGATGTCGCCCCATTTCCAGTCAATTTGGACAACCTATGGCTAACTACATACGTATTCGCCACACCCTCAGCCTGAATTGTAATGTTATCCGTAATCACCGATTTGGAAATACCGATTTCTCCAGTAGAAACATCATAAGTATAACCGCTGTCCAAAACCGTTGTGCCAACCTGAACCTCTACTGTATCCGGCAGAGAATATCCTGTTTTGGGCTGAATGCGGGCACTGTATCTGGCATCCGCATTCGCCACTGCCGCACCCTCAAAAAGCAGATTGGAAATCCGGGTATTTACTGCATACTGGTTAATCACACCCTGCGCGCGAATCGTTATATTGCCAGTAATTACTTTTTTGGAAATCATCAAAGTTCCTGTTGTTCTGTCATAACTGTAGGAATCCGTTAATTCTGTATCTCCCACCAGAACCGCAACAGAAAGCGGCAGCGCATAACCGGGATCTGGTGAAAATACTGCTGTGTAATTTTGCCCATAAGGTGCCTGCGTCGCCGGATTGTCCGTCTGCACATTGGTAAGTTCATTTGTCACCTGAAACTGTCCTGTACGGGCAATTACCAGAAGATCCCCTTTTAACACTCCGCTGCTGATAGTAAGCGTTCCTGCGGTATATTCCACCGTTCCCTCTCCTACCGTAAGCGGTTCTTCCGAATCCGTAAGAGTATAAGTATCTCCTCCTAATTTCAAGGTTATTGTCTCGGGCATAGGGTAATCTGCACTTTCCGGCTCTAGTTGTGCAGTGTACGTCTCATAATAACTGCATTGGCTACCAGCAGTCGTAGTTACATGCAGTAAATCGTATTCCACTTTTCCTGTATCTGCTGTAATATAAATGTTTCCTTTTACTTTTTCACCATTTATAATAATGTCTCCGGTGTTGGTATTATAGGAGTAATCAGCACCTGCATTCAATGTTTCAGACCCACTTAAAATATCGTCTCCATCTTCATCTACCTGCACAATAATGGAAGAAGGCAGAGCATAGCCTTCATCCGGTAACAGCCTTGTCTGGTAAGCGGTATCGGCCGCCGCCTTATTCACGCCCACTGTTCCCGGGGTCAGGTACAAACCATCCTCAGGTATACCACTGTTCTCCAGACTACCATTAAAATAACAGTTATGACAGGGAGAAATGACAAACGTAGTAGACACCCGCACCCCTTCCGGATATGCAGTAACTGCTGTATAGATGCCACTTGGCCATTCCGCCGTATTTTTCACAGTAAAGTTCCCGCTTGCCAGATTTACGACCGTTCCATCCGGCTTTCGTAATGTATAAGCAGGCGTAGTAACATTTACAGCCATTGGATTCTCAATACAGAGTTCCACTCCTTCTTCCGATATCCGGCTTCGGTTCACCGTCTCTACCTGATACCCTCTATACGTCACTACACAGTTTGCCGCCGGCTCCGTACTGGCAGTTGCCTCCATGGCATCCTGCGCCGCCTGGGCAGCACTCTCGGAATATGTATTATTTTTAACAACTTCAGTAATCTCCTGTAGCATATCCGACAGATTGTCCGACGTCAGTTTGATTACATTCCCCACACCAAGGTAATCTTCCAGATTATAATCCGTACCATTAATTCCCTGCGTGTTCTCAATGTTCAGGTTCGTAATCAGAACAACTTTCTCTTTTTTCAGTTTTTCCAGAAAAACCGCATCATACTGTCTTTTAAAATAGTCTTTATAACCCTCTTCTCCCTCTTCATTATCACCAATCAGAACAAAATATTTGTCACTGTCTACTAAATTGCCCCCCTGATCCTTCTTTTGGGTATAATCGGTATTAGACACACCGTCCAGAACTGAGAAAGACGAAGTAATGCTCATGCGCAGATTGGAATATTTATAACTGGAAGTATAGGAACAACAATGGGACATATAGCCTACAATAGGACCGAACCCTCCATATCCTGTATCGGAAAATTCCCCATTATAATTGCTTGCAGTGCTGTCATAAGACTGAATATCAAACAATGTTTCCTTGTCCGGAGTGGCACCTGCATTTTCTCCCGCTGCTGTCATATATGCTTTCAGCGAATTGCTGGTAATCTCAAGAGAAATATCACTAACATCAAATTTCCCCTCAAAGGTTAATGACGACAGGTTTTTGGTCGCAATTGCTGTTCCATAATGACCGGGATTACTACTGTCACTGGCATTGTGAAACGCATCTACATCCGAATCATTCAGTTTATATAACGTTACCGATTCTATCTTGTCTGCCACAACCTGCTGAGTTAAACTAGAGCCCGTCTCACTTGTTCCATATTTAAACAATAAGGCATAGCCTGTCATTTTATCATTTGCTGTGGCACAGTTAAAAAGGAATCCCGCTGTACTCAAAGAATGGGTTCTCACATCCTGGGCACTAATTGTATAATCCACCTTTTTCGTACCGGAAGCATCGGCAGGGTAAAACAAAAAATCTGTGTAGGGGTTCATCCCATAACCGTAAAAATTCATCGCCGCATTGCCATCCTGGCTGCTGGCAGCAATGTGTTCCTTCAACCGGAATACATCACCCCATGTATAGGTAGAAGGATTCTGCGCCAATTCGGAAATCGTAAGAGGCTGGGTGATACCCTGCAGATTGGAACTCAATTCGGTGTAGGCATAATAGGGTCTCAAATTCCGGTTATACCCGGTTGCTGCCTGCCATGCGCTTGCATCAGCATAAGCCTCAGTATCATAATGGTCATATACATACCAATTGGACAAATCCGTTGCGTCAATATTCTGGGTTGTCATATTCACCGATTGACCGGAAAGAGCACTGGACAAATCTAATTGATCAGAAAGTTCTTCCATAGACCAGGGAGAATTCGGCGTAACCGACAAAATAACATCCTTGTCCACTGTTTTCACAGACACAATGTCATCCAGTGTATACGCCCGGCTGTCAACCGGAGCAACACCCGGAACGACCAGTACCATAGTTAAAAAAATTGCTAAAAATCGGGAAATAAAGTGACGTTTTTGAAACATAGAAACCCTCCTCTTACTCTGCTATTCCAATTTTACCACATAAAATTCAAAATGCAAAGAATTGTTAGCAACTCAAGTTCCTACGTCGCACTACTTCTAACCCTGAATACTGAAATAATTATAGTATTTTATGTAAAATTATGGCATAATGTATTCAAAGATATTGTACACAAGTTATAAATATTACATATTATTTTACATCACAAGAAAGGGAATATAATGTATACTGATTTAGCTGAATTAATTAACGAGGGAAAATGGGATCTGGCTGAAATAGAATTTGAAAAATATAAAAATACTGAGTGGACCGATACACTCTCTATTCTTGCCGCTTCCATCTATTGGCACAAGGAAGATTACAATAATTTTCTGGAAAGTGTAACAAAAGGACTTACATACAACTTTCGCAATTATGAATTATACTTACTTCTGGGAAACTACTATGAACAATTTAGTCCGGAACAGGCTTGGCTATGTTATGAAAATGCGGAATTTTATTGTGACCAGCCCGAAGACGCAAAAATCATTTCAGAATTCAAAAATAATATTTACCCCGCGTTGTCCACACCTATCCGAAAAACAGCCATTGTAATTCTCTCATACAATTCATTAGAAATTACCAAGGCTTGCATTCAAAGCATTCGTGACAATAACCTGCCCTCCTCTTATGAATTGATTCTTGTTGACAATAATTCAGAAGACGGCTCCAGAGAATGGCTGCAACAACAAAAAGACATCAAATTAATATGCAATGACCAAAACATGGGATTCCCTTACGGATGTAATCAGGGAATTAAAATTGCAGATCCGGAATCTGACATATTTTTGTTAAATAGTGACACTGTCGTTGCCCCCAACTCTATTTTCTGGCTCCGCATGGGATTGTACAGTGGTGCCCGCATCGGTGCAACCGGAAGTGTCTCTAACCGCGTATACAATCACCAACAGGTTGAAAACTGTGGTACATCAATAGAAGAATGCATGGAATATGCAGTTACACACAATGTTCCCATGAAAAATCCTTATGAAAAGAAACTCTATTTGATTGGATTTGCCATGATGATTAAACGGGAAGCCCTCGACGATATTGGCTTACTTGATGTACGCTTCTCCCCCGGCACCTACGAAGATAATGATTACGGCGTGCGTCTGCACAAAGCCGATTGGGAAGTATTATTGTGTAAAAACAGTTTTATTTACCACAGACCCGGCAACCATTCCAACGCTACCACCTGGCATGAAATAGCTAATACAAACGCCAAAAAATTCTTTGACAAATGGAACATTAATATTGGCTATTATTCTAGTATTAAAAATGAACTGATTCAGTTTATAAAGGAAGATTACAACCAGCCAATTAACGTATTAGAAATTGGCTGCGGATTTGGCGCGACACTGGCACATATTGAATCGTTATGGAGTAATGCCAAGGTATACGGCATCGAATCAGAAGAAAATGTTACTGCTATTGCTTCTCACTATTTGAACATTATCCAGGGAAATGCTGAAACTATGTACCTGCCTTATCCTACATCCTATTTTGATTATATCATTCTGGGTGATGTACTGGAACACCTAATCAACCCGGAAAATTTATTAAAACGCTTAACCCCTTACTTACGTGCTGCCGGTCAGTTTATATGCAGTATGCCTAATTTAATGCATACTTCTGCACTATTTCCGTTATTATTGAATGGAACTTTCGACTACCAAAGTACCGGCATATTAGACAAGACGCACCTGAGGTTTTTTACATTAGATAGCATTTACAAATTATTTAACCGATGTGGTTTAGAAATCAGCGACTTAAAAGGCATTACCTCAATTACAGAGGAAAACAATCAAATACTGGATACTTTGCTGTCCCTATTTCCGATGCCTGACAAACAACAGTTTTTAATATCCCAATATTTATTCTGTGCCTCTGCATACCAAGGTAATTTATAATAGGTGATTGCAAAATGATTCGCAGTTTCCTAAAAATACTATAAACTATAAGGAGTAAACAATGGGTTCTAATTTGAATTCTCTCACATCATTGCATATATTATTAGTAAAGGGGACGTCTAAGTTCAATGTACTTCGCCGTGCCGCTGACGAAATTGCACTTGGTTTCCAAAAGGCAGGTCACCAAGTTACCGTTTTTGATTTAGAAAGTCAAAACTATTCCAGTTCTGATTTATATGAAGA
>JAQXNR010000149.1 GCA_029098105.1 Lachnospiraceae bacterium | reverse complement strand
TGACAAACTCAAATAAGGGTGATGCCGTAAGTGGTTATATTACCAATATTATTTCAAAGGAAGTCATTAGGACAGCTACAACTTTGAAAGCGAATGTAAAAAATGCGGATGGTGTGAAGTTTGTATTGAAGAATGGAGATGTTTCTGAAGAGATTGCCGCAGCCCGAAGTGGTGACAGTGATGCCTATACGGCTGAGGTTACAACTGATATTTTGCATGCGCTGGGAAAGACCGATATTGGGACAATTGAGCTTGTAGCAACTGCGGATGGTAAGGATATTACGCTTGTAAAATTGCAGTATATCAGCTTCGGTAAGGAAAAGGATGCTCTTCCTGCAAATGTACTTGAGAATTTTGAACTTTATTATGGTGATGACGGATATCTTGGAGGTACCTTCAGTGAGAATTCTGCAGCAGGATGTTCTTCTGTTTTTACGTTAGATGATGAAAATAAAGCGAATGGATCTTATGGCGGAAAATTTACCTATACTCTGAAGAATACAACATCTGAGGTGTGGACAGGAAGAATTAAGGGAACTCTGAGCAATCACGATTTCTCCGGATACAATGCAATCCAGATGTGGATAAAGCCGGATAAAGTGGAGAAGAAGATGGTTGTTCAGCTGACCGATGCTTCTGGTGAGGAATTTGAGGTATACCTGAGTGATTTTACTTCAAATAGTGATAAAGCACAGTATGTAACAATTCCATTTTCATCTTTTAAAGGAAAACAGGGAGGAACGCTGGATACCTCAAATATACAGAAATTTGCTGTCTGGTGTAATTCAGTGGGAAATAATACGAATATTACTTCCAGCATCTATTTCGATGACATTCGGACTGTGAACATCACTTCTTCAGATTTGGGAAAGAAAGATGAGAATGGTCTGATTATTACCGATGATGCGATTGGAACAACCACACCCAGTGGGAGTGGGAGTACTTCTTCTGGCGGCGGTACTGTTAGTATTCCTTCTAATCCGGATTCGTCCACTGCGAAACCGGGTGACACGAAGCCGGGAGCATCGCAGAGTGTAGTTGATCAGGAAACGGTTGTTAATTCTTCCGGGAAAAAGGTTGAGGTGACTACCACAACGAAAATGGATGCTGATGGAAATGTAACCAGCATTACAGAGAAAAAAATGATTGCGAATGTGGCAAAGAATACGAGTGCTACAGTAACCATTAAGACTGACAGCAAAGGAGATACCACGGCAACTGCTTCTATTGTGAAAACGGGTACCAGGAAAGTTTCCGGAACCAAGGCTTCGATTTCTTCATCTGTTGTTGCACAGGTAGTAGAGGCTGCGGGTTCGAAGGATGTCACAATCACACAGAAGATTGTGGACAGCCAGGGAAAGACGCTTTGCACCGTGATGGTAAATGCCGGGGATCTGAGTGCGAAGAACAAGCTGGTAATTCTTGCCTACAATAAAAAGACGGGCGAGTATACACTGATCAATGCGAAAGCATATACAGTGTCTGAAAACGGAAACGTGAGTGTAACGATTAAAGATAATGGAACCTATATGCTGATGGATCAGACCGATGCCAATAAGGTGACAAAAGAAATTCTCCGTACGATAGAGGTAAAAGAATCCGCAAAGACGGTCTCCAAAGGAAAGAATACCAAGATCAGTCTGAGTAAAGAACTCAATATGGATAATGTTTCCAAGATTACCTATACCTCTACCAAGAGTTCTGTTGCGAAGGTTGATAAAAATGGAAAGATTACGACGAAGAAAGCAGGAACGGCAACTGTAAAGGCAAAGGTAACATTGAAGAATGGGAAAACAAAGACAGTTACCATGAAAATCAAAGTAAAATAGTCCCAATTGGGAATCAAAAAGGAAGGCGGCCATAGGCTGCCTTCTTCCATTTTCCGGAAAGTATAGAAAAGAGGGCTTGTCATTGCCTGAAAAAAGTTCTATAATGGCTGTTGTTTTGGGAGAAAAAAGATGGAAAAAGAAAGAGATTTTTATTTTGATAATTTAAAAGCAGTATTGATTTTTCTGGTGGTACTGGGACATTTCCTGCTGCCGATACATGGGAAGAGCTTTCTGGTGGTAATAAAGCGGTTGATTTATGTATTTCACATGCCGCTGTTTGTATTTGTGTCCGGTTATTTTTCCAAGAAAATTTACCGGGATGGACAATATAATTTTAAAAAGATCCTGTATCTGATAAAAGCGTACATAATTTTTGTTGTTGCAATTCAGCTGGTCTATGCGGTTTGTGGATTTCGTTCTTTCCGGGAAATCAATTTCTTCTCACAGAGCGGCGCACCATGGTATTTGTTTGCTATGATTGTATGGTATCTGATGATTCCGGTGATTCGAAAATGTAAGCCGTTACCTGTGCTGGCGGTGAATGTGGTTTTGGCACTGATTGCAGGATATTTTAAAGGAATCGGAGACTTTTTATGTCTGTCTCGAATTTTGGTGTTTGGACCTTTTTTCTTTTTGGGCTATTATATGGATCAACAGACACTTCAACATGCGCTGCGTAAGGAATATAAAAAAATTGTTGTTCCTTCGGCAGTCTTAATCTGTGCCTGCATTCTTGCATTTGGCGGGATACTGAAAGATGAGCTTCATATGGTTTATGAGAATATTTCTTATTATGAACTGGAATCATACTGGTCGGGGCCACTGGTACGTTTGAGTCTCATGATTGCCGCGTTTATTATTTCATGGGCCATTTTGTTTTATATTCCAAAGGGGAAGACCTGTATTTCCTTTATTGGACAGCACACAATGCCAGTCTATATGCTGCATAGGATTTTGCGGGATGTACTGATGTTTGCAGGAATTTATGATTATCTTGGTGAGTGGGGGTGGTTTACACTGTTTGTGCTGATCTGCCTGAGCATCTGCGTTGTGTATGCATTTGCGAATGACAAGGTTGCCAAGCCTTTAAATCGCATTCTTGCAATAAAATAAAAAGAAACCCCAGAGAGTTGTCCCTCTCTGGGGTTTTAATTTGGCTTAGAATAGAGTCGATTATTTTACATCCTTCTTTTCAAGTTCTAACATTTTCATGGCGCGAACTTTCAGTGGAAGTCCGAACAGTGTGATGAATCCGTCTGCGTCATGGTGATCATACAGATCTCCGGTAGTGAAGCTGGCAAGGGATTCATTGTAGAGTGAGTATGGAGAAGTTGTTCCGGCTTTGATGATGTTGCCTTTGTAAAGCTTGAATTTTACTTCACCGGTTACATATTCCTGAGTAGATTCTACAAATGCCTGTACAGCCTCCCGAAGAGGAGTGAACCATTTTCCTTCGTATACGATCTGTGCAAATTTGTTGCCCATGTCCTTCTTAGCATTCATGGTATCACGGTCAAGAATCAACTCTTCAAGCTGCTCGTGAGCGGCCATAAGGATTGTTCCACCAGGAGTCTCGTAGACACCGCGGGACTTCATTCCAACAACGCGGTTCTCAACAATATCAATGATGCCAATGCCATGCTTGCCACCGAGATGGTTCAGCTCACGGATAATGTCGGAAACTTTCATTTCCTTTCCATTCACGCTCTTTGGAACACCTTTTTCAAATGTCATTGTTACATACTCGCCCTCGTCAGGAGCTTTCTCCGGAGAAACACCGAGAACTAAAAGATGTTCATAGTTTGGTTCATTTGCCGGATCCTCCAGTTCAAGTCCCTCGTGGCTGATATGCCATAAGTTGCGGTCGCGGCTGTAGCTGCTGTCAGCAGCAAATGGAAGATCAATGCCGTGGGCCTTGCAGTAGTCGAGTTCAGCT
>JAQXNR010000148.1 GCA_029098105.1 Lachnospiraceae bacterium | reverse complement strand
GCCCTCCTCATGTAAAACGTCTTCCTTTATTATAGGTGTTGCTTGTTGAAAAATCAATAAATTTCTGCTTAAAACATGGCATATAACAGATAGACTTTTCCCGTCAAAGGTGGTATCCTTTAATAAGTAATGATTTTGGTTCAAATCAAAGATTGGAGGGTGAAGTATGAGGAAAATCAAAATGAAAGTGCTAATCATGGGATTGATTGTAATGCTGGGAATCCTTTTTGGGAAAACGCGGACATTTGCGGCAGAACTTACAACGATGACACCGGAACGGGTAGGACAGCAGGTAACTGCCCAGGCAGATGTGGATGGAGATGGTGTTCCCAATACAATTACCGCGTATTGTACAGCGGATGAGAATGTTTACACCAAGAATATTTATGTCAAGGTAGATGGAAAGCAGGCATTAAAACTGGATGTCAGTCAAGAAGGGATATATGGATTCAATATTGTGCTGGCAGAGTCTGACTCGAATCATCAGTGTATGCAGATATACGGGCAGGGGGACAATGATTGCATTAATATGAACCGCATTTATAAATATGACAGTGCCACAAAAACATTTCAGGAAATACTGAATCTGAAGGAAGGAGAAGGGCGCTACAGTGCAGGAATTACGAAAGTAACTTCTACAGGAATTATAGTAGGCAATTCGGTACAGCCACCGGAGATTGGATGGACCGGTTGGAATTTGGAATATGTGTGGCAGGATGGTAAACTGAAACTTGCCAGTAACGAGGGAACGATTACTAACACCGTGATGAAGACCTTTCGGACAGACCGCAAACTGACTTTTTACAAAACCGCCGGAGGGAAGAAAGTCGCGTTTACTTTGAAAAAAGGGAAAAAGGTAAAAGCAAAGAAGGTCAAAATGACAAAGACAAAAATGTATGTTCAGTTCCAATATGGCAAGAAAAAGGGATGGCTTCGGGTCAACCGGGAATACGATGAAGTGTATAAGTTTGACAAAAATTACAATTTAAAACAGGAATACTTTAAAAACGTATATAAGTGTTTGGCGGGTTAATTTTCAAAAATAATAACTATGCCCTGCTATAGTTTCAATCTATAGCAGGGCATAGTTATTTTGAATTGGCATACTGCAAAGAACTGTGTTATGATTAGACCGTAATAAGAAAAACAATAATTCATATCGGAATAATATGGAAGGAGGCGAGAATTATGAGAACAGTGATGATGGAACAAAGAATCTATATGCAACTGTGTGGCTGCTGTTTTATGAGTATGTCTTATATGAGAAATAATGCAGGGTATCTTTGCAAGCCGGAAAAAACTGGCTCGTAATTTTTGCTTCCTATGGTAAAAACAGGTACCCTCTGGGTGCCTCTTTTTTTATGTCTGGATAGAATTAGGAGGAACTGTTAATGAGTGAGATTCAAGTAAAGAATTTGTGTAAAACCTTTACCGGTAAAGACACAGTGGTGAAGGCGTTGAAGGATATTGAACTTACGATTGAATCCGGGGACATCTATGGAATTATTGGAATGTCCGGAGCGGGGAAGAGTACCCTGGTTCGATGCTTGAATTATTTGGAAACACCTACCAGTGGCGAAGTATGGGTCGGAGAGCAGGAACTGGGAGCACTCAAGGAAAAAGAACTCAGGGAACTGCGAAGCCGGATTGGTATGATTTTTCAGCATTTTAATCTGTTGATGCAAAAAAATGTGCTGGACAATGTGTGCTTTCCTTTGCTGATACAGGGAGTAAAGAAAAAGGAAGCGCGAGCCCGGGCAAAGAAACTGCTGAAAACGGTTGGATTAAGTGACAAGGAGAAGAGTTACCCCGCCCAGTTGTCCGGCGGACAGAAGCAGAGAGTGGCAATTGCCCGGGCACTGGCATCGGAGCCGGAGGTTCTGTTATGTGACGAAGCCACCAGTGCGTTGGACCCGAAAACAACGGCATCGATTTTAAAACTGTTACAGGAAATCAATCGGGATATGGGAATTACCATTGTACTGATTACCCACCAGATGTCTGTGGTTCGGCAGATTTGTAACCATGTGGCAATCATGGAAAAGGGACGGATTGTGGAATCGGGAAGTGTAGAACAGATTTTCAACCACCCTGAGACGGATGTGGCAAGACACCTGATTCTGGGAGAACATCAGGAAGAAAAGGAAAATGGAGAATATCTGCACTCAATTGGAGTGGAGAGTGAGGAGGTGACCGGTGATGTTTTCTAGCGAAGTAAATCAGATGTTGTTACAGGGAATTGGTGAGACATTATATATGACTTTGGTTTCCACATTTTTTGGCTATGTGCTGGGGCTGCCGATGGGAATCGCCCTGGCGGTTACGGACCGGGAAGGGGTAAAGCCCAATGCGGTCATTTATAAAATATTGGATGTAATTGCCAATATTGTGAGAAGTATTCCCTTTTTGATTTTGTTAATTTTGTTGATTCCCTTCACCCGTTTACTGGTGGGAAAAAGTTATGGCTCTACGGCTACGATTGTCCCTTTGGTAGTTGCGGCGGCTCCCTTTATTGGAAGAATGGTGGAATCTTCTATTAAAGAAGTGGATTTTGGTGTGATTGAAGCGGCGAAATCCATGGGGGCAGGGACCTTTTCCATCATTTGGAAGGTATTGCTAGTGGAAGCGCGGACGTCACTTCTGGTAGGAGTTACCATTGCTCTGGGTACCATTTTAGGATATTCCGCGATGGCAGGTGTCATCGGTGGTGGCGGCTTGGGAGACATTGCCATTCGCTACGGTTATTACCGATGGCAGACAGACATTATGCTGGTAACCGTCATTTTATTAGTTGTTTTAGTACAGTTGCTTCAAACGATTGGCATGAAAGTGTCAGTTCGATTGGATAAAAGAAAATCATAATAGTATAGGAGGAAAAGATTATGAAGAAGAAAATTTTTACAAGTTTACTGGTAGGTTTATTGTTAGTGGGAACTTTGGCAGGTTGCGGCAGTACTGCGGATTCTTCGAAGAGCGATGAGAGCAAAGGTGCGACCGAAGCACAGAAGGCGGCAGACAGCAAAAACGAATTGCAAACGATTAAGGTAGCTGCTTCTACGACTCCTCATGCGGAAATTCTGGCTGAGGCAAAGGAATTGCTGAAAGAGGAAGGCTACGATTTGGAAGTAACCGAGTTTGAAGATTATGTACAGCCGAATGAAGTGGTAGAGAGCGGTGATTTTGATGCAAATTACTTTCAGCATACTCCGTATTTAGACAGTTTTAATGAGGAAAAGGGAACTCATCTGGTATCTGTTGGGAAGATTCATTATGAGCCTTTTGGTATTTACCCGGGGACAAAAAAAGATTTGTCTGAATTAGCAGATGGAGATACCATTGCAGTGCCCAATGATACCACAAATGAGGCGAGAGCACTTTTGCTGTTGCAGGACAATGGTGTGATTACCTTAAAAGAGGGTGCCGGTTTGGAGGCGACAGTGAACGATATTGCAGAGAATCCAAAGAATATTCAGATTAAAGAACTGGAGGCAGCACAGGTACCTCGTGTGGCAGAAGAAGTTGCATTTGTAGTGTTAAATGGAAACTATGCGCTGGAAGCAGGGTATACGGTGAAGAAAGATGCCATTGCCTATGAAAAAGCGGATTCCGAGGCAGCCCAGACCTATGCCAACATCATTGCGGTAAAGGAAGGCAATGAGGAGAACAAAGGAGTTAAGGCTCTGGTAAAAGTTCTAAAGTCTGACACGATTAAAAAGTTTATTGAAGACAAATATGAGGGAGCGGTCATCCCTTCTGACGGAGAGTAATTGACTGTTTGGACTTAGGATGCTTCAACTATATGAATCACTGCGACAATTTGTGTGATTTATTCATAAAGTTATAATTTACAAGAAAAATTTATGCAATTTTGACAAATGCCTATTTTCTAATAGGCATTTTTGTTATATAATAAAAAAAGGCTGAATAACTGCAGTCAGAAAAGGGCCAGATGTGCTGGAACATACAGGAGAATAGCAGATGGAATATAAAGTCAGGTATGCGTCCCTTTCGGAGGAAGGGGACCGCAGCTATAATGAGGATGGAACGCTGGAATTAGAGCAGCAGGGAGAGTATTTGTTTGCGCTGGCTGATGGCTTGGGAGGACAGGGGAATGGTCAGATTGCCTCTGAGACGGTTTTGCAGTCGGTAGGAGAATTTTTTGTGAGACGACAGGAACGGTCTGAGGAAGAACCCTTTGTACAGGAGGCATTCCGCTACGCACAGCAGCAGTTATGTGAAAAGAAAGCGGGCAACGCCTATGGGGATATGATGACGACTCTGGTCTTATTGTATTTGGGAGAACAGATTTGCTGGGGACATATCGGAGACTCACGCAGTTACTATTTTAAGGAGGGACGCTTGGTGTCTCAGACGTTGGACCACAGTGTTCCTCAGGTTCTGGTTTATGCCAACGAGATTACACCCGAGGAAATCCGGTACCATCCGGACCGGAACCGACTGTTGAAAGCGATGGGAAAGGTTTGGGAACGGGGAGATGAGTTTGTTCTTTCTGAGCCGGTGGAGTTGGAAGGGAAACAGGTCTTTTTACTGTGTTCTGATGGTTTTTGGGAACATATTGTAGAGGAACGTATGGAGTTTCTTCTGGCGCAGTCGGAGTCTCCGGAAATCTGGTTACACCTGATGGAACAGGAGATTCAGGCAAATGGACAGGGACACAATATGGACAATTATTCCGCTGTGGCGGTGTGGATTGATGGATGAGTCTACGAAGTGACAAAGTAATGGCACATTTTATATAATATAGGAGGTAGTTTCATGGGATTATTACGTTTTTTTCAAACAAATGAGATGCGGCGAGAAGATCAGGAGGAAGAGAGTTTAAGCACGATTACTACGATTACTGCGACAAAAGGACAGTACGAGGGCAGTATCATAGAATTTGACGGCAGTGTTGTGATTGGACGGGATCCGGCATGTGCAGAGTTGATTATTGATGACAGCAATGTGAGCCGGATGCACTGTACGATTACTTTTGAGCCGAAGGATCACACTTACATTGTGACAGACCATTCCACCAATGGAACCTTTATTGGAAGAGAGCGTCTGGAAAAGGGGAAAAGCCGTATTGTGCCGAAAGGAACCTTTATTATTATTGGACAGTCCGGGAATAATTTCCGGCTGGATTAGCAGTAGCGAGGAGTCAAGATGGAAATAAAGACATAGGTGGATAGGGACTATGAGTGATACGCAGGTACAGAATCGGTTTACGCTGCCGGTTACAACGATTTTAAAAAAGCGCTACCAGATTACCAAGGTAATTGGGATTGGTGGTTTTGGCATTACTTATAAGGTGAGGGATACATATACGGACAAAGTATATGCAATGAAGGAGTATGCCCCTTCTTCTTTGTGTACCCGGGCAGCAGATGGACTTCAGTTAAAACCGTTGTCACAGGACAAGGTGACGGCACTGGAACACGGCAGGGTGCGCTTTCTGGAGGAAGCGGATATGCTGCGGCAGTTGGATTCCATTGCGGGAATTGTTCCGGTTATGGACTGTTTTAATGAGAACCATACCTCCTATTTTGTTATGCAGTTTGTGGAGGGGGTTAGTTTAAAGGAGCATTTACAAGCCCATGATGGCAGGCTGGGAATAGGAGAAACCCTTTCTATTATTGGAGGGGTTGCTTACGCTTTAAACCGTGTCCATGAGAAGAAGGGGATCTGCCACCGGGATTTAAGTCCGGACAATATTTTTGTCACAAAAAATAATGAAGTCCGGGTGATTGATTTTGGAAATGCGAAAAATATGCTGAGCCAGGATGGGCAAACCAGTTCCATTGCGTTAAAGCCTGGATTTGCACCACCGGAACAGTATTCGTCTAAGGGAAACCAGGGAAGTTATACTGATGTCTATGCACTGGCAGGTACGATGTATTACTGTTTGACAGGAATGATGATTCCTGCTGCTCCAGAGCGGATGAATGGGGAAGAGTACATTCCGTTACGGGAGATTTTTCCGGAACTGACCCAGTCCTTTTCGAATGCAGTGGATCACGCATTGAAGTTAGATTACAAGGAGCGCACCCAGAATATGGGACAATTTATGGCGGAATTGAAGTTGGATACAACACTTTATGAAGATAAGGTGATGATTTCACCTTATGTGGAGATGGTAAAGGGTGTCAATGTGGGACGCCGCTGGAATATTTTAAAGGACACCTGTATTACTGTGGGACGTTCTAAAAAATCGGATATTGCTTTTCCAAATGATTTATACATCAGCAAAAGACATTGTGAGGTATATTACGATTCAGAAAAAGATTTATTTTACATAGAAGATTATTCTACAAATGGTACTTATGTAGAGGGCAGCCGGATTGCACAGGGGGCTCTGCACAAAATGATGCCGGGGCAGACATTTGCAATTGGTGATAAAAATACGGTAATGAAGGTGGGCGTTATGCATGTGTGAGAGGGTAACAAAGCCATATCCGGTGTCATTGGGGGTGTCCAGTCTGATTGGAACCAGACCGGACCAGCAGGACAGCGTATATGGAGAGATATTGGAGCACTCCCTGGTCGCCATTTTATGTGACGGTATGGGAGGCCTTCAGGAAGGGGCGCTGGCAAGTCAGACAGCGATTCAGACCTTTGCCGAGGATTATGAAAAACGGGATAGGACGATGAAAGTGCCAATTTTTCTGCGCCAGGAAGCAATCGAGATGGATATGGTAGTGCATGATTTGGTAGACGATTCCCAGACTCCGGTGAAAGCAGGAAGTACAGTAGCTGCGGTGGTACTGCAGAAAAATGAATTGTATTGGCTTTCGGTGGGAGACAGCAGAATTTACATTATTCGTGGTGAGGAGATGATGGCGGTAAACCGGGATCACAATTACCGTCTGCGATTGGACGAAGCGCTAGAAACAGGGAACATTACAAAGGAACTTTATGAACAGGAGGAGAAAAAAGGGGAAGCACTCATCAGTTATTTGGGAATGGGGAATCTTACATTAATGGATGTGAACCGAGAGCCATTTTTGTTACAGCCTGAGGATGTTGTGCTAGTTTGCAGTGACGGACTATACAAGACTCTTTCCAATGAGCAGATTGTCAGAATAGTCAAAGAGTATTTGCCAGACACACAAAAAACAGCAGATATGCTGACCGAAACAGCAGTGTTGGCATCTTTGGAAAATCAAGATAATACATCGGCAGTGGTAATTCAGTATTTAGGAGAATAAAGGAGGATATGTTATGAGATTAGCGAGATGTGAAAAGGGACACTACTATGATAAGGATAAGTTTTCTGCCTGTCCCCATTGTAATGGAATGCAGGTAGCACCGGGAGAAACTGTGGCATTTGAAGATCCGAATGCCAAAAAGGAGGAAGCACCTGCAGAACCGGCAGCTCCCGCTACACCAAAGGTACAGGTTGAGGATCGGGTGCCGTTTTCCAAAAATCCTTATTCTACTGAGGAACTGGCAAAGAATGACCAGGCGAAACTTTTTACAGAGGAAGTGGAGCCAATGGCTGACGCAGGTGAAGAAAAGCCGGGAACGGTTGGGAAAGAACCCCGGTTATTTACAGAGGAAATGAGCCCGTTAGAAAACGGAGCAGCAGAGGAAGAACAGCCTTTGGATGAGATGAAAACGATTCTGTTGGAGGAGGAGCAGCCGACAGCAACATCTGAACCAGAGGAACTGACCGAGGAGCCGGAAGAAGAAACGGAACCGGAGAAAAAAGAAGAAATAGAAGCAGAAGCCGTAGAAACTGAGACCGTAGAAACGGAAACTACAAAATCTGAAGTAGCAGAAAAGCCAGAGGAAACACTTGTGAAAACAGAAATTGCAGAAGAAACGTCAGAGCCGGAAGAAGTACCTAGTGTTGAGGAGACTGTGAAGGCAGAAGAGAAGGCAATAGAAGAGGAAGTAGCAACAGAAACAATAGAAGAAAAGGAAGCAGTAGAAGAAGCAGCAATAGAAACCGAAGAAGAAGAGGAAGTAGCAGAACCAGAAGTAGCGGAAGAGACGGTTGCTGCTGCCCAGGAAGAGACCAGCGGAGAATCTTTACAGAAGAATATTGCCAATGCTGTGTCTAGCAGAATCCCGGATGATACCATAATAGAGGAATTGAATTCCAATCCAGTTGTGGGATGGTTGATTGGAATTGAGGGTATGCATCGGGGAAGAAGTTACGATATAAAGGAAGGGCGGAATTTTATTGGACGTTCTACGGCAATGGACATTTGCCTGTCTGGAAATAATAAAATTAACCGGGAGCGTCATGCGATTATTACTTACGACCCTCGCTCTAAAACCTTTTTCTTCCAGCCGGATGAATCCCGGGATTTAATTTATATTAATGACAAACTGCTATTGGGACCGGAGCCGATGAAGCAGGAAGATGTTATTTTTATGGGGGAGGAACAGTTTTTATTTATTCCCTTACAGTCTGACAAGATTGACTGGGTAAATTAGTATATTGTTGTTTTAGTATACAATCAGTAAGATATATACATGAAAAATGGAATTGTTCGAAGTGAAAGTAAATGCTTTGAGAACAATTCCATTTTATTTTATGATGATGCAGTAATACTTACATCAAATTAACGCCATTTTTTTGGTTTGCTGTCCTTGGCAAGGCGGGAGAGATGGGTCTCGTTTGCCATTTTTAACCGCAACTGGGTTCCGGCATCCTTTGTCATCCGATTGTCCTGACTGGACACAACGGAGTCAGAATAGGAAGTTTTCAGTGACAGTTTTACATGTTTCGGTTTTTCCTTCAGGGAAGAACTTTCCTTTAACTCCTCGGTAGGAGAAATGGGCTTTGGAAGATTTACGGTAAAGGGCTCGGTATGCTGAGAAGGAATAAATTCCTGTGCCCGTTTGTCCCGCAAGGAGGTAAATAATTGTAGTTTGTCTTCGTTTGCAATTTTGTGCTGCTCTAGCAGACTATGCATATCCACTTCATTAAAATAGCAGCGAACACCTTTGTAGTTCAGACATAAATACCCTTTTGCGAGGGAATGTTCCACATAATAGTAAGTGTCGCTCGATTGTAAATGTTCCAGTAAATTCAGAACCGGGTAATGCTTTATACTGCCACCAATCGTCTGAACATAACGCTGGTATACAATGATGTTGTTGATGGACAGTGTTCCTGTCTGCATTTTCTGTATTAATTCCTCGGCAGGCATGTCAATGATTTTATTGTCGTTCATGTCGAACAGGCGGTAACCGACAATCGTGCCGTCCCTTTCCTGAAAGGTGGCAATCATGTGTAAATCCTTAGGTTGCTCTGCTTCATCGGTCAGGGCAAGACGCAAATCACGTATTGTCTGAAACCGGTCTTTTGCCTTGACACTTAGTCCTTTTGCAATGGCATCGCTCTGATTTTTTGGTATGTTTACATTAAATTCATTTAATGTCTTTAAGTCGTCATCTAGAAGACGGTCCATCGCCTCGGGAGGGATTGTATTGGTAATCATTTTATACATGGTAGCGCAGAGGGCGTATACATCCGTCCATGGACCTTGCTTTCCTTTGGTACGGTACTGTTCCTCTGGTGCAAATCCCCGCTTCAAAATAATGGTCAGACTTTTCCCGCTCTCGTCATTCATCAGACGGGCGGCACCGAAATCAATTAACTTAAAAGCTCCGTCAATACGAATCATTATGTTGTCCGGGCTGATGTCCCGGTGAATAATTCCTTTTTCGTGAATCTTTTCCAGCGCCAGCATAACCGGCATCATTAGTTCAAAGGTTTCCTTAGCAGTCAATGTGCCATTGGTGGCGAGGTATTCTTTTAATGTGATTCCGTCGATATATTCCATTACAATATAGGCAGTATTGTTCTCATGAAAAAAGTCACGGATGGACACAATACCGTCTAAATCATTGAATTGTTTTAAAGTCTCTGCTTCATGGGTATATTTGTCAAACCCTGCCTGGTAAACCGCGTCATTTTTATTGTCAAAAAAGTAAATAAATGTGGAACCTCCCTGACTGCAATCCCGGCTGGCAATGTTGGCAGGAAAGTATTCTTTGATGGCGACGGGAACTTCATCTACGGTATCCCATCCAATATATGTAATGCCGAATCCACCTTCTCCAATCACTTTGCCAATGGTATAACGGCCGTGTAAAAGAGTGCCTAATGGCAGACTACGCGGATTCAGTTTATATAAATCATCTTGGAAACTACAAAAAGGACATGATTTTGCTTCTTTTGGAATAATTGCCATGCATCCATAGCAGATGCGTTCATTCTCTTTCATAAAATAAATGCCCCCTGAAATATAATAGAATGGTGGAAAATCCACCACTTATAATATACCTGTTATAAGGGTAAAAATCAATAACAAACATGATATTTTTAGCAGCAGGGTGTAGTCGAATATTGGGAAATGTGATATGCTAAGAAATGAATAGACAAAAAAGAGGTGGCGTTAATGACAGAGAAGCAGGAACCCCGTTACCATAAAATTCCGCTGGAAATACAGGAACAGATTAGAAAGGACCGGCAGGAGCACAAGGAGAACCCTTACGCGTTCCGGGATGAGAATGTGATGCGGCGGAATCCGAACCGGGACAAAGCAAGTTTATGGCGTCCCGCCTTTGTGCGGGATGTGGAAAAAATTATGAATATTCCATACTACAACCGCTATTCTGACAAAACACAGGTGTTTTCCTTTTACAAAAATGATGATATTTCCAGAAGGGCATACCATGTGCAACTGGTTTCCAGAACTGCAAGAAATATTGGAAGAATGTTGAATCTGAATGAAGATCTGATTGAGGCAATTTCCCTAGGGCATGACATCGGGCATACTCCTTTTGGACATGCGGGAGAGCGGTTGCTGAATGACAAATTAAGGGAACACACCGGACGCTATTTTAACCATAATGTACATAGTGTCCGGGTACTGGATCAGTTGGTGGGTTGGAACATCAGTTTACAGACTTTGGATGGCGTTCTCTGTCATAACGGGGAATTGGAACTTAAGGAATACCGCCCCCGGCCGCTGGACTCCTTTGATGAACTGGATGCCCGGGTAGAGGCGTGCTATGTGAATTGTGACAGTATTAAAAAACTGGTACCTTCTACACTGGAAGCATGCGTGATGCGGGTGTGTGACATTATTGCCTATTTGGGCAAAGACCGTCAGGATGCAGTCCGGTTGGGAATGTTGGAGGATGAGAGTCCTTTTTCCAATGATACGATTGGGCATTCCAACAGTCAGATTATTAATAATATGATTGTCAATATTATTCAAAACAGTTATGGAAAACCTTATTTGCAAATGGATGAGGAGTATTTTGAGGCATTTCGGAAGGCAAAAAAAGAAAATTATGAATTGATTTACCGCCATGACAGTATGGAGACTATGTTTCAAGAACAGGTAGCGCCTATGTTTGATGCTGTATATGAAGCAATTTTAAAACAGGCAAAAGAAAAGAAAGAAGACTCTGTTTTTTACCAGCATCACATTTTATTTTTGCAAAATATAAATCAGTATAATCCGGAGTTTTCCATAGAGGCCTATTTGGAAACGGAGCCCAACCAGTTAGCAGTGGACTTTATTGCCAGCATGACAGATGATTATTTTATTGATTTGTATGAGGAATTATTTCCAAAAGGTCCGTATTCCATTCAATACCGGGGATATTTTGAAAAATAAAAAATGCAGGAATTCATTCGGTGGAATGCGTTCCTGCAATTTTTTTATTCTTCAGAAGGAATATCAGTTTCATTTCCATTTAATTTCCCGGGTAAATCTGAAGAAGGAGAAGCGTCTGTGGTACTGTCGGGAACCGTAACTTTGGAAGGAACATCCCAATCTTCGTCCGGTTCCTCTTCATCGTCGATGTTGTCTTCCTCTTTGTCATCGCTGCTGTTTTCTCTATCGTTGTCTACCTCGTTTTCCCAATCGGTATCAGAAGAAGGGGAGGCGGAGTTGGAGTTGGATTTATAGTCGTTCGTGTCATCATCTAGTTCCTCTGTGCTATTTTCTGGTGACACCAAATCATCTGAATTTTCCTCATCTGGAGTATAGCCATCCAGTAAAATACCGTATTCGTATGCCAATGCTGCCAGTTCTTTCATATTCATTTCGGAAAGCACTTCCATATCCAGACTGTCATCCAATTCCAGAATCTGATTGATTAATTGCAATTTTCCGATGGAAATATTGTAACGGGCGGCGGTCTCTTCTAAAGAGGAATCCTTTTTAATATCCTGTTTAATCACTGTCGCCTGTTTGTTGACTACTTTGAGAGAAGTCGAAAAATCCTCTTCAATGTCATTCTGGATTTGTTTTGCCTTCTCCTTTTTCTTGTTGGAGACAGATACGAGAATAATGTTATTGTCATCCTGCAAATAGCCATGTTTTAACATGGAACCAATGATGGCATTAACGGCAATGTTTAAGTCTACCCGTATTAAATCCATTCCATCCAGAATGATTTTGGCATCGCTGTTTCTGGCGCTGACTTTGATTACCTGGTTTTTTTGGTTTGTAGTCAGTTCAATGCTGGGGTTCACATCTATAGAAACTAGAGTGTCCGCTTTTACATAGGTGGTATTGATGAAAATACCGCTGGACAACGTGACTACAAGAATTAGACAAAGGGCAAAAGAGAGAACCGGGCGCAGCGCGATTCTGGAGTATCCGTCCAACAGTGTTTCCAAAAACGGATGTGTTTTTTTGGGTTCCTCCTGCCGGGTGATGAAATCCGGTTCCTTCATGGGGGTGACTTCTGTGCTCAGAATCATATCCAGCAAGTTGGGAGTGGACTGTTCCACCGCTTGATTCAGCAGTTGTTCTGTTTTATTCATAGTGGTCACCTCCAATCTGTTTTTTCAGTTTTTTCAATGCACGATTATAACGGTTTACTGTATTTGTCAGGGAAAGTCCCATCAATTCGGCAATTTCTCGGTGTTTCATTCCGGAAACTGCATGCAGCATAACAATCCGGTAGTCCTCTGGTGAAAGAATTTCCATGGCGGCAGACAAAATCATTTTGTTTTCTACCTGTTCCTGAGGGTTTTCCCGGGAGGCCACTATTTCTGACAGTTCCTCTTGAGGATGGGCGGTGTCTTTTCGAAGTTTCATCAATGCCAGATTGCGGGCAATGGTAAAAATCCATGCCATTGGTTTCCCGTAAGGCTTGTAAAGACCGGCAGCACTGCGTATTTTCAAATAGGTATCCTGCATTAAATCTGCTGCATCCTCCGGATTTTTAACGTAAGTTAAAAGGTAAGCGTAAATCGCTTTGCTGCTCGCCTCGTAAAGTTGGGAAAATGCCACCTTGTCTCCCCTGGCAATATCTTCAAATATGCTTTCGTCAATGACAATTGTGTTTCCTTTTTTGACAAAGGCTTTTTTTTGTATAGATGTTTGTTTCATATAGGTTCCTCGTATAAGTAATGTGCAAAATCATATTTTATCACATAAAAATTAAAAATAATCAAAGTAATCTGCAGGTTGGAAATTGCATACTGCTCTATTGTAGTCCATTTTTCTCAAAGGGTAAAGATTTTTTTGTTTTTATTATGGCGTAAGTCTGGTATACTGTAAGTAGTTACCCATTTTTTATTGAAGGGTTTGCAATTGCCTAGGCTTTGCTATAACTGGGAGGAATGCGGCATGAAACACAAAGTTAAAGTTGTCAAAAAGGACAATTCAAAAGTTGATTTTAATGTGGAAAAAGTAGTGACTGCGGTAAAAAAGTCGGCGTACCGGGTGATGGTTACCTTTACTGAGCAGGATTTGGAATTTATATGTCGTTATGTAGAGGAGCAGGTAGATAGTATGAACACGCCAGAGATTACCATTGCCCAGATGCATAATGTGGTGGAGGGGGCTTTGGATGCAGTGAATCCCAAGGTCGCAAAAAGTTACCGGGATTACCGCAATTACAAGCAGGATTTCGTAAAAATGTTGGACGAGGTGTATAAAAAAAGCCAGTCCATATTATATATTGGAGATAAGGAGAATTCCAATACGGACAGTGCGCTGGTGTCTACCAAGCGCAGCCTTTTGCTGAACCATTTAAACAGGGAGTTGTATAAGAAATTCTTTCTGACTCAGGAAGAAATTGATGCCAGCAATGATGGATACATTTATATTCATGACATGGCGGCACGGCGGGATACGATGAATTGTTGTCTCTTTGATGTGGGCGAGGTGCTCAGAGGCGGTTTTGAGATGGGGAATATCTGGTATAATGAGCCGAAAACACTGGATACAGCCTTTGATGTGATTGGCGATATTGTGCTGAGCGCGGCGAGTCAGCAGTATGGGGGTTTTACCGTTCCCTGTGTGGATATTTTACTGGAGCCCTATGCTCAAAAATCTTATGAGCGTTACCGCAACCGTTTTCTGGATTTGGGTGTCCCGGAAGACAAAGCAGAACAGGAGGCTTACCGGGATGTGGAAACGGAGATGCGTCAGGGGTTTCAAGGTTGGGAGTACAAATTTAATTCCGTTTCCTCCAGCAGGGGAGACTACCCGTTTATTACGATTACTTTTGGTACGGGAACCGGGCGGTTTGCAAAAATGGCTTCCATTACAGCATTGCGGGTGCGCAAAGGGGGACAGGGTAAAAAAGAGAATAAAAAGCCGGTGCTATTTCCCAAACTGGTATTTTTGTACGATGAAACACTGCATGGAAAAGGAGCGCCATTGGAGGATGTGTTTGAGGAGGGCATTGCCTGTTCTGCTAAAACCATGTATCCGGACTGGCTGAGTCTTTCCGGTGAGGGTTATATTGCCAGTATGTACAAAAAGTACGGCAAAATTATAAGCCCCATGGGCTGTCGTGCCTTTCTCTCCCCCTGGTATGAGAGGGGCGGGCAGTATCCTGCCGATGAGGCGGATGAGCCGGTGTTTGTAGGACGTTTTAATATAGGCGTAGTCAGCCTCCACCTTCCCATGATTTATGCAAAGGCGAAGGAGGAGGGCAGACCGTTTTATGAAGTATTGGATTACTATTTGAATATGATACGCCAGATTCACATCCGGACCTATGCATATTTAGGGGAGATGAAGGCATCTTCCAATCCGCTTGCCTATACGGAAGGCGGATTTCGGGGAGGACATCTGGACATCCACGACAAAATTGCTCCTTTGCTGAAAAGTGCTACAGCCTCCTTTGGGTTTACTGCCCTGAATGAATTACAGCAGCTTCACAACCAGAAGTCTCTGGTAGAGGATGGCCAGTTTGCTCTGGATACCTTGCGGCATATTAACGAGGTGGTGAATCGATACAAAGAGGAAGACCATAACCTCTATGCCATTTATGCAACTCCGGCGGAGAACCTGTGTGGTTTACAGGTGGAGCAGTTCCGCCAAAAATATGGTATTATAAAAAATGTTTCTGACCGGGAATATGTGAGCAATGGATTTCACTGTCATGTTACGGAACAAATTACTCCGATTGAAAAGCAGGACTTGGAATACCGGTTCTGGGAATTGTCGAATGGCGGTAAAATCCAATATGTGAAGTACCCCATTGATTACAATCTAGAGGCAATCCGCGTGCTGGTGCGCCGTGCGATGAAGTTGGGATTTTATGAGGGGGTAAATCTTTCCCTTGCCTATTGTGACGAATGTGGTCATCAGGAACTGGAAATGGATGTGTGTCCGAAATGCGGCAGCCGTAATCTCACGAAAATCGAGCGGATGAATGGTTATTTGTCCTATTCCAGAGTGAAGGGGGATACCCGGTTAAACCATGCCAAAATGGCAGAAATTGCAGAGCGCAAATCCATGTAGAACAGCAGGAGGAGAATATGAACTACCATAACATCACAAAGGACGATATGCTAAATGGAGATGGGCTTCGGGTGGTGCTCTGGGTGGCGGGCTGTACCCATCGGTGTCCTTCCTGTCATAACCCGGAAACCTGGGATGTCTTTGGGGGAATTCCCTTTGATGCAGTGGCAAGACGGGAATTATGGGAAGAATTGAGAAAAGACTATGTCAGTGGCATTACGTTTTCTGGAGGAGATCCGTTGCATCCGGAGAATATAAAAGAGGTAGAGAAACTGGCGCGGGAGTGTAAAACCCAGTTCCCCGAAAAAACCATTTGGCTGTATACCGGTTATTTCTGGGAAGACATTCGGGAACTGCCGGTAATTCAATGGCTGGATGTTCTGGTGGACGGACCTTTTGTGGAAGCGGTGAAAGACAACCAGTTATTTTGGAGGGGAAGTAAAAATCAGCGGGTCATTGATGTAAAGAAGAGTCGGGAGTTGGCAGAAGTGGTATTGTATTGTGCGAGTGACGATAGTTTGTAACTAATATTATAACGATTCGGGTGACGATAGTTTTAACTAATATTATAACGATGCTTCGTTGCACATTTTATGTGCAAAGGCGCATCTTATATACTATTAGTTACAAACTATCTGCTCGATTCTAATCTTCAAGTGCAAAGTATAAATAACTTATTAACATAGTTAGGTAATTGCAAAAATCATATGATTTAATTAAATAAACACAAATTTATATATAAATGAGCGCCTTTGTACCGACCGAAGGGAGGACAACGAAGCGAATGTTATATAAATT
>JAQXNR010000147.1 GCA_029098105.1 Lachnospiraceae bacterium | reverse complement strand
CAAATATAAGGATTTTCAGAATGCGGATAAGAAGGCAATGGTGGAGAATATAAAGAATAAGGTAATTCCGGATGAAGAGACGAAGTTGGAACGGGCAGAACAGAAGGCAATGAAGAATGCCTACTATGTATTTGAATGTCCGGGTTGTAAGCAGAAGGTCAGAATTCCAAACCGCGGCAAAAAAGGACGGGTAGCCATTGTCTGTCCGGCGTGCCATACACGGTTTGTCAGAATGAGATGGTAATTGAGGGAGCACAGGGGTTTTTGCAGGGAACCCCTGTGATTTTTATGAAAAAAAGAAGGTAGGTGGTATTATGGGGAGACCATTGACAATTGGTTTTTTTATTGACAGAGTGCTGGCAAATGTGGAGGAACGGTTTCGGTATGATACTGCCATGGGAATGTATGTGGATGTTTTGGCGAATGACTTTGCCCAGGCAGTGTGCAAAGGGGTTATGCAGGGAGCGGAGGAAATTGGAGCCAACCTGGTTATTTTTCCGGGGCGGTATTTTCAGCCGGTCTATATTGATGCCAAGCGATTAAATTATGAATACCAGTATGACCATATTTTTTCCTATGCGACAGAGAAAAATATGGATGTTTTGCTGGTGCTCATGGGATGTATCGGTGATTTACAGGAGCAGGAACCGAAGATGAAATTGGTACAGGAATTGCGAAAACGGGGACTTCCGGTCATCACACTGTCTGCTCAGATGGATGGTTACCATTCGGTACGCTTTAATAACAAGGCGGGTTTGCGTCAGGGAATTGAGCATTTAATCTATGAGCACGGATGTCAGAGAATTGGATTTATTGGGGGGACGCCGGGAAATGAAGATGCTGAACAACGATTTGAAGCCTACAAAGAAACATTATTAAAAAATGGAATTGACTATGATGACAAGATTGTGCGTCATGGTAATTTTAATGGATTGTGTGAGTATCAGGTAGAGGAAGTCCTGGATGAGGAACCGAAAGTGGATGCTATAGTATTTGCCAATGACCAGATGGCTGTGGAGGGATATAAAGTCTTTGAAAAACGAGGACTTGTAATTGGAAAGGATATTAAGGTTCTGGGATTTGACAATGCTGCCTGTGCCCGGAATCTGAACCCCAAATTGACTACGGTGAATGCGGATGCCACCCGGATTGGGCGAGAAGCAATTTTAGAATGTGCTGCCTATGCCGGCACAGGAAAAATCTGCGACAGAATTGTGGATTCCCATCTTTTGATTCGCAGTTCCTGTGGTTGTGAGAGAACCGAAATAGAACAGGACAAAGAACTATTTGATACAGAAAATCTGGAAAAGATTACAGAAGCCATTACAAGAGATATGCTTTTGTTTGAAGGAAATGATGACAACAGTATAGCGCAACTTTTAGAAAATCTTTACCGCATACATATTAATACGAGTTACATATATTTACTGGAAGAGAACAAAACCTATTTGCCGGGAGAAGTGTGGGAGCAGCCAAGATACCTCTACTTAAAGGCAAGACAAAGCGGAAAACAGGTAGAAGTCATTCCGCCGGAGCAACAGCAGGTTCCCTTTGACAATTTACTCGACAATTCATTTTACCCGGAAAGTCGACGTTGTACAATGCTGATTATGCCACTGTTTTTAAAGGAAGAGCAGTATGGGGTATTTGTCTGCGAAGTAGACCATGCCTATTTTAACTGTATTCCTTCTGTTGTATATCAGTTAAGCGTCGCAGTGAAAATTATTGGAATGCTACGGCAGCAACAGGAAATTCAGCAACAGTTAAAGGATAATAATGTAGTTCTGGACAGTATTTCCAAACGGGACGAACTAACCGGGATTTACAACCGGAGAGGATTTTTAAAAGAGGCTCAGGCATTTTTGCAGTCTAAGGAAAATATTGGGAAAAGTGCGATAGCAGTATATGCAGATTTGGATTTATTAAAGGTGATTAATGACCGGTTTGGTCATGATGAAGGGGATTTTGCCATTCGTTCTATGGCACAGGTACTAAGTAATCTGTTTCTCTCCGAGGGTGTTGTGGGACGTTTCGGTGGAGATGAGTTTGTCGCTGTGGTAATACCAGGTGAGAAACATAATTGGGAGTATTATAGCAATATGTTGGAAATTTTTTTAGACGAACTGAATGCTTCTTCTGGCAAGCCATATAATGTTAGTATTTGTATGGGACTTGCGGAATTTACCTGTGTGGAAGAGGTTAGTCTTCAGGAAGTTTTGGCGGCAGCGGACAGTGCCCTCTATAAAGAAAAGATACATAAGGTCAAACATGTCATTAAAAGTCCTGTTGATTAGCAGGCTGCATAAGTTGGGACATACATTCATATAATAGAAAAGTACCGGAAATGTCAGGTGCTTTTCTTTTTTTGTTTAAAAGGGAAGGAGGAGTTGGGTGAAAATTTGTGAGGAAGAGTTTGTATTATCCCGATTGGGGGTACCATATCTGAATGAAAGTCAGGGAAGAGTGAGAAAAATGGACAATGTGGTGCTGGCATGGGCGTTTCTCAGTGTGACCGGATTGCTGGCAGCAGGATTGTGTAGACATAGTTTTCTTTTTCTGGATTCGGCGCTGTCCCTGCTATGCTTCGTACAGTTCCTGAATCGCAGAAAACAGTTGAATTGGACAGAAAAGAAAGAAAGAGGTTTCTGTGAGAAAAAGAAGAAAAAAAAACAAACCGTAACCTATGTTATAGAGATGGCTTTACTGTTACTGGGATTATTTGGGATTGCCTTAGTGTGTGAGGCTGGGGAAGAAAAATTTTTGATTTCAGGGAACAGAACGGGGGCTATGGTAGTAGCAATTATGCTATTGTTGGCAAAGGAAAGCTTTTTTCGCTATTTTGCCAAGCAAAAAGCGCCCAATTTGAAACTGGGCGCAGAATATTTTCGCTTTGGTCAGTTGCCTACAGTGTTTGCATTGCTTTCCTGCCTTTTGGAAGGCAGAAGCCAGAGTATTGTGATTTGTCTGGTGAGTGCTTCCTATATGGTGTTCTGTGGGATTGCTGTAACCTTTTCTATTGAAAATAAGCATTTTTAACATCTGTGATTGGCATATCCACCCCGGTCCAGAGGCGAAATGCTTCGGCACCCTGGTAAAGAAGCATGTAAAGACCATTAAAAACAGGACAGCCAACTTCCTGAGCCATCTGCATCAGTTTTGTGCTGCGGGGATTATATATAATGTCAGACACGATTAATTCCGGATGGAGCAAGGAAGAATCCGGAAGTGGGCATTGTTCCTCATGGGGTGCCATTCCTGCCGGAGTGGCGTTGGTGAGAATATCACTCTGGTCCAATACCTTTTTTAATTCGGTAGAATCTTCCAGGGAGCAAATGCTGACCTGACAACTGGTTCGGGTGGACAGGGTGTCTGCCAGTTGACGTGCTCGGACAAAAGAAGGACCCTGGCGGTTTACTAGTGTAATTTGTTCGACTCCATCCAGAGCGGCCTGTACAGCAATAGCCGTGGCAGCACCACCGCAGCCCAGTAACGTCATGCGCTTTCCAATAATGTTGTAACCGGCATCCTGTACGGCTCTCATGTAGCCGGTGCCGTCTGTGTTATAGGCGGTCAGTTTTCCATTTTCCTGCACTACGGTGTTGGCTGCACCGATTAATTCAGCGGCAGGAGACACGGAATCTGCCAGTTCAAACATTCTTGTTTTGTCTGGCATGGTCAGGTTAAACCCTCGTACATTCATAATGCGGAAAGCATCGGTGACTGTTTTTAAATCTTTCGTTCCTACGTCAAAACACAGGTATACATAATTCAGATTTTTCAATTGAAAAGCAAGGTTGTGCATCAGCGGGGAAATGCTGTGAGCGACCGGGCTTCCTAACAGTCCGGTTAATTTTGTATGTCCGGTAATGGTCTGTTCTTTCATACTAACACCTCTTTTTTTGCTTTGTTTATTGTAGCGGAAACCTGTAAAAAAAGCAACTGCTGAAAAGGATTTGGAAAATTTATATAAGGTTTTTGCTCTAACTAGAGAATTTTTGTGAAAAGTATAGTTGCGTCATTTCTAATTTGTCAGTATAATTTTAGAAGAGTCCCCCTCCGGTGCATAGCACCTACGGCGGACGGAAGAAGGAGAGTCCCCCTCCGGTGCATAGCACCTACGGCGGACGGAAGAAGGAGGCAGTTTTATGAAGTGGAATGTGATACCGAAGAGGGGTGCAGCAATTATGATGGTGGCAGTGCTGGCGATACTGCTGGGATTTTCCGGCGTTTCGGCACAGGCAGCAGAAGATTACAGTTATACGGAAAATGAAGATGGTTCGGTAACCATTACCGGGTACAATGGAAGTGAGATGCAGGTTGTCATTCCGGATACTTTGGATGGAAAAATGGTAACTACAATCGGAGACAAGGCGTTTCATACCAAAGATATTACTGCGGTTACGATTCCTGCCAGTGTGACGTCCATTGGTACGGCGGCATTTCAGTATTGTGTAAAGTTAAAAACGATTACCTTTGCCGGGGAAGGTGTTACGAGTATCGGTAAGGAAGCCTTTGAATATTGCAGCGGAGTGACTAGTGTGAGTCTGCCATCTAGCGTACAGAAGGTAGGAGATGAGGCTTTTGCCAATATGGGAACCATTTCTCTTTCTACGGTTGCCCTGTCCATTGCCTATGGTAAGAAGGTATTTCAGAATACCAAAATTAGCAATCTTACTTGTAAACAGTCTTCCACTACATACCAATATGCAGTTTCCCTTGCGAAAAAGGTGAACTACTCCGGTCCCTATTTCAAGTCTCTGAGTGCCTCTGTGAATGTGGGTTCCAGCATGACACTGACGCTGAATAATGCCCAGGGAGAGGTTATGTGGATCAGTTCGAATCCGAAAGTGGCAACTGTGGAAAATGGACTGGTTACCGGCTTGAAGGCTGGAAAAACAGTAATTTCGGCGCAGAATAGTGATGAGACGCTGAAGGTTACAGTTACGGTAAATAATTTAAAGTTAAATTACAAAAAAGTGACGGTTACAAAAGGGTATACAAAGCAGCTTACTGTAAAAAATGCGACTAAAGTCAGTTGGAGTTCCAGCAATTCCAAAGTTGCTTCTGTCAGCAAGAGTGGCAAGGTGAGTGCAAAGAAGACCGGAACGGCAACGATTACGGCTAAGGTGGGAAGTGCCTCTTATAAATGCAAAGTAACGGTGAAGGAAAATAAGCGGACTATTCAGAAGTATTCCACCAATGCCTATTCCTACCGGAATGGAACTCTGGGATTTTCTACAATTGAAAAGACAGCAAAGGGGTACTGCGTCAAAGGGCATTTTATTAATGGAACCTCCAATAAGATTAAAGGCATTAAAAATATGACGATTACGGTAAAGGTGAATGGCAAGGTTGTTGCCCGCAAATACATCAGCAATCTGAAACTGAATCTGGGGGCAAGAAGAACACGTTCTCTTACCTATACTTTCAAAGGATCAGAAGTAAAGAAAAAGGTAGACTTGCGTGGAGCAAACAGTGTCAGTGTTTCCGTTAGTGGTGCTAAATTCTTCTGGGAGGAGACGAAGACGATTACCAAGACGGTGCCAGCAAATCAGTAATTATATGTTGAAAATAGTAGGAAAATGTTATATGATATAGGTTAAATGGGCTTATTATGCCCTGTTGGCATATTAGAGTCCCCCTCCGGTGCATAGCACCTACGGCGGACGGAATTGAAAGGAAGAATAGAGATGAATTTTAATGTAGGTGTGATTAAGGGGGATGGAATTGGTCCCGAGATTGTAACCGAGGCGATGAAAGTTCTGGACAAAGTGGCAGAGAAGTTCGGACATGTTTTTTCCTATGAACAGTTGCTGATGGGTGGGGCATCCATTGATGTACATGGAATTCCCCTGACGGATGAGACGATTGCAAAGGCAAAGGCAAGTGATGCGGTACTGATGGGTTCGATTGGAGGAAATACATCTACTTCACCATGGTATAAACTGGAGCCTTCCAAACGGCCAGAGGCAGGACTTTTAAAGATTCGTAAGGAATTAAATTTATTTGCGAATTTGCGTCCGGCATATTTATATGAAGAATTAAAAGGAGCCTGCCCGTTGCGGGAAGATATTATTGGGGATGGCTTTGACATGATGATTATGCGGGAATTGACAGGCGGATTGTATTTTGGTGAGCGATCCACTGGAATGGAGAACGGTGTCATGACGGCTCATGACAATCTGACCTATACCGAGGAGGAAATCCGCCGGATTGCGATTCGGGGATTTGATATTGCCAGAAAGCGGAGAAAGAAAGTTACCAGTGTGGACAAAGCAAACGTATTGGATTCTTCCCGTTTATGGCGTAAGGTAGTAGAGGAAGTGGCAAAGGATTACCCGGATGTGTCTTATGAGCACATGCTGGTGGACAATTGTGCGATGCAGTTGGTTCGGGATCCGAAGCAGTTTGATGTAATTCTTACGGAAAATATGTTTGGTGACATTTTGTCCGATGAGGCAGCAATGGTTACTGGTTCTTTGGGAATGCTTTCTTCTGCCAGTTTGAATGAGACAAAGTTTGGTTTGTATGAGCCCAGTCATGGCTCTGCTCCGGATATTGCCGGTCAGGACATTGCTAATCCGATTGCGACCATTCTGTCGGCTGCTATGATGCTTCGCTTTTCTTTTGATTTGGATGAAGAGGCGGACGCTGTGGAGGCAGCGGTAAAACAGGTGCTGAAAGAGGGATACCGGACGGCAGACATTGATTCGGAAGGTATGACCCGGGTAGGTTGCAGCCAGATGGGTGATTTGATTGCGGAACGCATCTAACTCCGTCCGCTGTAGGTGCTGCGCACCGGAGGGGGACTTTCCTTCTCCGTCCGCTGTAGGTGCCGCGCACCGGAGGGGGACTTTCCTCCGGTTTAATGATTGTATTATTATAGAAAAGGTGGTAAGTAATATGAAAAGTGATAACGTGAAGAAGGGAATGCAGCAAGCACCCCACCGTTCCCTGTTCAATGCATTGGGAATGACAAAGGAAGAGTTGGAGAGACCTCTGGTTGGTATTGTTTCTTCCTATAATGAGATTGTACCGGGACACATGAATTTAGACAAGATTACTGAGGCAGTTAAAATGGGCGTTGCCATGGCAGGAGGAACTCCGGTGGTATTCCCTGCAATCGCAGTATGTGATGGAATTGCCATGGGACACATTGGAATGAAATATTCCCTGGTAACCCGGGATTTGATTGCAGATTCTACAGAGGCGATGGCACTGGCACATCAGTTTGACGCGCTGGTTATGATTCCAAACTGTGACAAAAATGTACCTGGACTTTTAATGGCGGCAGCCAGAGTCAATGTTCCCACAGTATTCGTCAGTGGTGGACCGATGCTGGCAGGTCATGTAAAGGGGCAGAAGAGAAGCCTTTCCTCCATGTTTGAGGCGGTTGGTTCCTATGCGGCTGGAACGATGACCGGGGAAGATGTGGAAGAATTTGAAAATAAGGTATGTCCTACCTGCGGTTCCTGCTCTGGAATGTATACAGCAAACAGTATGAACTGTCTGACCGAAGTATTAGGTATGGGTCTTAGAGGGAATGGAACCATTCCGGCAGTATATTCAGAGCGCTTGAAACTGGCAAAACATGCGGGAATGGCAGTTATGGAGTTGTACCGCAAAAATATTCGTCCCAGAGACATTATGACAAAGGATGCCATTTTAAATGCTTTAACTGTAGATATGGCACTGGGTTGTTCTACAAACAGCATGCTACATTTGCCGGCGATTGCCCACGAAATTGGATTTGATTTTGACATTTCTTTTGCCAACGAGATTAGTGCAAAGACGCCGAATTTATGTCATTTGGCTCCTGCCGGACCGACCTATATGGAGGATTTGAATGAGGCAGGCGGTGTCTATGCAGTTATGAACGAATTAGATAAATTGGGTCTGCTTCATACAGATTGTATGACGGCGACTGGTAAAACTGTAGGAGAGAACATTAAAAATGCGGTCAACCGGAATCCGGAGGTCATTCGTCCGGTAGAGAATCCTTACAGTAAGACTGGTGGACTGGCAGTGCTGAGCGGAAATCTGGCTCCCGATGGAAGCGTGGTAAAGCGTTCGGCTGTAGTTCCGGAGATGTTAAAGCACGAAGGTCCTGCCCGGGTATTTGACTGTGAGGAGGATGCGATTGCAGCCATCAAGGGTGGCAAAATTGTAGAAGGAGATGTGGTTGTCATCCGCTATGAGGGACCGAAAGGTGGTCCGGGTATGCGGGAGATGCTGAATCCGACATCTGCAATCGCAGGTATGGGGCTTGGTTCTTCTGTGGCACTGATTACCGACGGACGTTTTTCCGGCGCCAGCCGTGGAGCTTCCATTGGACATGTGTCTCCTGAGGCTGCGGTAGGTGGTCCGATTGCTTTGGTACAGGAAGGCGATATTATTTCTATTGATATTGACAATCTGAGTCTGGAACTGAAAGTGTCCGATGAAGAACTGGCAAAGCGAAAAGCAGAATGGAAACCGAGAGAACCGAAGGTAACTACAGGATATCTGGCGCGTTATGCGGCAATGGTAACCTCAGGAAACCGGGGAGCTGTTTTAGAGGTGCCAAAGGCATAAGTTAATAGAGTAAGGAGAAGAAACATGAAACAATTAACTGGTTCAGAGATAGTGATTGAATGTTTGAAAGAACAGGGTGTGGATACCGTATTTGGGTATCCGGGAGGAACCATTTTAAATGTCTATGACGAATTATATAAGCATCAGGATGAAATTCATCATGTGCTGACCTCTCATGAGCAGGGGGCAGCCCATGCAGCAGATGGATATGCCAGAGCAACGGGAAAGGTAGGCGTTTGTATGGCTACCTCGGGTCCTGGTGCGACCAATCTGGTAACGGGAATTGCTACGGCATATATGGATTCCATCCCTATTGTAGCGATTACTGCTAATGTAGGTGTGTCATTGCTGGGAAAGGACAGTTTTCAGGAGATTGATATCGCAGGTGTAGTGATGCCGATTACAAAACATAGTTTTATTGTAAAGGACATTAAGGATTTGGCACCGACGCTGCGAAAAGCATTCAAAATAGCGAAAACAGGACGTCCCGGTCCGGTACTTGTGGATATTACCAAAGATGTGACCGCCAATAAAACGGATTATGAACCCCACACTCCGGAGCCCATTGCCCGTTCTACCAGCAACATCCGGGGAAAAGACATTGACCGGGCGATTGAACTGATTGGCAAGGCGAAGAAACCGATGATTATGGTTGGTGGTGGCGCCGTTATTTCCGGAGCCCAGTCAGAACTTAGAGAATTTGTGGAAAAGGTGAATGCACCAGTGTGTGATACTCTGATGGGAAAGGGCGCATTTGATGGCACCAGCCCGTTGTACACTGGAATGGTGGGAATGCACGGAACGAAAGCATCGGATTTAGGTGTGACAGAGTGTGATTTGCTGATTGTCATCGGAGCACGTTTCAGTGACCGGGTAACAGGAAATACAGCAAAGTTTGCTAAACGGGCAAAGATTTTGCAGATTGATGTGGATCCGGCAGAAATTAACAAGAATGTGAAAGTATATGCCAGCATTATTGGAGATGTAAAGAGCGTGCTGGAAATGCTGAACCATAAGATGACAAAGGAATACAAGCATCCACAATGGCTGGAGCGGATTGAGGAGTTAAAGACCAAATATCCCCTGTCCTATAAAGAAACCGGACTTTGCGGACCTTCGATTATAGAGTCCATTTACCGTCAGACTGAGGGAAATGCTATTATTACTACGGATGTAGGACAGCATCAGATGTGGGCGGCACAGTATTACAAGTATACCAAACCGAGAACGTTGATTACATCCGGTGGTCTTGGTACGATGGGATATGGAATTGGAGCCTGTATTGGAGCCAAGTATGGTAAGCCGGACAAAGTGTGTGTAAACATCGCCGGAGATGGCTGTTTCCGCATGAATATGCAGGAGATTATGACCGCAGCCCGTTACAATGTGCCGATTATTGAAGTTGTTATTAATAACCACGTTTTGGGAATGGTGCGCCAGTGGCAGACATTGTTCTACGGAGAGCGGTATTCGAATACGGTATTAGAGGATGAGGCAGATTTTGCAAAGATGGCAGATGCCATGGGAGCAGTGGGGATGAAAGCCACGACTCAGGAAGAATTCGACCGTGCATTTGCAGAGGCATTGACATTAAATCGGCCGGTTGTTATTGATGCCCATATTGGCAAAGATGACAAAGTATGGCCAATGGTTCCTGCGGGAGCACCGTTGGAGGATGTCTTTACAGATGATGATTTAGCCAACAAATAAGTAGTTATAAATGCTATGTTTAAGGAGGAAAAACAAATGGCAAGAGTGTATAACTTTTCAGCAGGACCTTCCATGTTGCCGGTAGAGGTTTTGCAGGAGGCAGCAGAGGAAATGTTGGATTACAATGGTACTGGTATGAGTGTGATGGAAATGTCTCACCGTTCTAAGGCCTTTGAGGAGATTATTGAAAGTGCAGAGCAGGATTTGCGGGATTTGATGAACATACCAGACAATTATAAGGTATTGTTTTTGCAGGGAGGTGCTTCTCAGCAGTTTGCTGCGATTCCTATGAATCTTATGAAAAACAAAGTGGCGGATTATATTATAACCGGTCAGTGGGCAAAGAAAGCATACCAGGAAGCTTGCAAATATGGAAAAGCAAATGCGATTGCCTCCTCTGAGGATAAAACTTTTTCTTATATTCCGGATTGTTCCGACCTGCCTATTTCAGAGGATGCAGATTATGTGTACATCTGCCATAACAATACAATTTATGGTACGACATATAAGAAATTGCCGAACACAAAGGGTAAGATTTTAGTGGCAGATATGTCTTCTGATATTCTGTCCCAGCCTGTAAATGTAGAGGATTATGGTTTAATTTATTTTGGTGTACAGAAGAATGTAGGACCGGCTGGTGTGGTTGTTGTCATCATCCGGGAGGATTTGATTACAGACGATGTGCTGGAGGGAACTCCTACCATGTTAAAATACAAAACCCAGGCAGATGCCAAGTCTCTGTATAATACTCCGCCTGCTTACGGTATTTATATTTGTGGCAAGGTGTTCAAGCATTTGAAAAAATTGGGTGGTCTTTCCAAAATGCAGGAACTGAATGAGAAGAAGGCTAAGATTTTATATGATTACTTGGATTCTTCTGAGTTGTTCAAAGGTACTGTTGTACCGGAGGACCGTTCTCTGATGAACGTGCCTTTTGTTACTGGTGATGCAGATATGGACGCAAAATTTGTAAAAGAAGCAACGGCAGCAGGTTTTGTGAACTTAAAAGGACATCGTACAGTTGGCGGTATGCGGGCGTCCATTTACAACGCAATGCCGATAGAAGGTGTAGAGAAACTGGTAGAGTTTATGAAGAAGTTTGAAGCAGAAAACAAATAAAGGAGTCTTTAAAATGGTAAAGGTAAATTGTCTGAATCCGATTGCCGCTTGTGGTACGGATTTGTTTAACGGTAATTATGAAATGACAGAGGATTTTGCAGCAGCGGATGCGGTTCTGGTGCGAAGTGCTTCCATGCATGACATGGAATTGGGAGACAATTTAAGTTGTGTAGCCCGGGCCGGTGCAGGTGTGAATAACATTCCTCTGGATGCCTGTGCAGAGAAGGGAATTGTTGTATTCAATACGCCAGGTGCCAATGCCAACGGTGTAAAGGAACTGGTTGTGGCTGGTCTGATGCTGGCATCCCGGGATTTGATGGGTGGTTATAACTGGGTGAAGGAAAATGCTTCGGATGAGAACATTGCCAAAGCAGTAGAAAAGCAGAAAAAGCAGTATGCCGGCAATGAGATTATGGGTAAAAAACTGGGAGTTATTGGTCTCGGTGCCATTGGTGCTAAAGTTGCTAATATTGCTTTTCGTCTGGGGATGGAAGTATATGGTTATGATCCTTATGTATCCATCGATGCAGCCTGGTCTTTGTCACGTCATATTAAGCACATTACAAATGTGGAGGAAATTTATAAGGAATGTGACTATATTACGGTTCACGTTCCCGCGCTGGACAGCACAAAGGGAATGCTGAATAAAGAAGCCTTTGCCATGATGAAAGATGGTGTGAAGATTTTGAATTTTGCAAGAGATATTCTCGTAAATGATGAAGATATGAAAGAGGCACTCGCATCTGGTAAGGTTGCAAAATATGTAACAGATTTCCCGAATGTAGCCATTGCTGGAGTAGACAATGTAATTACGCTTCCCCACTTGGGTGCTTCTACAGAGGAGTCAGAGGATAACTGCGCGATTATGGCAGTAAAGGAAATTATGGACTTTATGGAGAATGGTAACATTAAGAATTCCGTAAATTACCCTGCCTGTGATGCCGGTGTATGTGCCAGTGCAGCCAGAGTTGCCATCTGTCATAAAAATATTCCGGATATGTTGACAAGATTTACCGGTGTATTCTCCAAAGAGGGCATCAATATTGCTAATATGGTGAGCAAGTCAAAGGGTGACTGGGCTTATACAATTCTGGATGTAGAATCCCAGGTGGCAGTAAACAGCAAGGACGCATTGTCTGCTATTGACGGTGTTGTAAAAGTGCGTATTATCTAGTAATAATTATTTACTCAAACTTCGCACTTGAAGATTCAATTCAGTATAGTTACTTAAAAATTAGTATTAGGATATTGAGTCCCCCTTCGGTGCAAGGCACCTACGGCGGACGGAAATGGAGAGTCCCCCTCCGGTGCAAGGCACCTACGGCGGACGGAAATGGAGAAAAAATTATGAGCGAGAAATTAAAAGTTGGCATTTTAGGTGGTACGGGTATGGTAGGACAACGGTTTATTTCCCTATTGGAGAACCATCCATGGTTTGAGGTTGTTACCATTGCAGCTTCCCCGCGGAGTGCGGGAAAGACCTATGAGGAAGCAGTGGGAGACCGTTGGAAAATGGATACGCCCATGCCGGAAGCGGTTAAAAATATTATTGTGCACAATGTAAATGAGGTAGAAGAGGTTGCTTCTACTGTAGATTTCGTGTTTAGTGCAGTGGATATGAGCAAAGAAGAGATTAAGGCGATTGAGGAGGCTTATGCCAAAACGGAGACTCCTGTTGTGTCGAATAACAGCGCTCATAGATGGACCCCGGATGTACCGATGGTAGTTCCGGAGATTAATCCGGAGCATATGAAGGTGATTGAGTTCCAGAAAAAACGTCTTGGCACGACGAGAGGATTTGTTGCGGTAAAACCCAACTGTTCCATCCAGAGTTATGCCCCTGTACTGACGGCGTGGAAGGAATTTGAGCCCTATGAAGTAGTAGCGACTACTTACCAGGCAATTTCTGGCGCAGGTAAGACCTTTAAAGACTGGCCGGAGATGGTTGGCAATGTGATTCCCTTTATTGGTGGGGAGGAAGAAAAGTCAGAAAAAGAACCACTTCGTATTTGGGGATATGTGGATGAGGAGAAAGGGGAGATTGTCCCTGCTGCGACTCCGCAGATTACCTGCCAGTGTGTGCGGGTGCCTGTGCTGAACGGTCATACTGCTGCAGTATTCGTGAAGTTTAAAAAGCAGCCCACAAAAGAGCAGTTGATTCAAAAACTGGTGGAATTCAAAGGTGTGCCTCAGGAATTGGAACTTCCCAGTGCACCGAAGCAATTTATTCAGTATATGGAGGAGGAGAACCGTCCTCAGGTTACAATGGATGTAGATTTTGAGAAGGGTATGGGAATCTCTGTTGGACGGATTCGGGAAGACAGTATTTATGACTGGAAGTTTATTGGACTTTCCCACAATACAGTCCGTGGTGCTGCTGGTGGTGCTGTTCTTTGCGCAGAGTTATTGAAAGCACAGGGTTATATTACAAAGAAATAGAAAATGTTACAGTATTTATAGAATAATCAAAATGCCTGCATCGGAAACCGGAAACAGTGAGTCTGTTTGGTCATCTGGTGCAGGCATTTGTATGTTAAGGGTATCCCTCTGGTGATTAGTTTTCTGATTCGGAATCCGTTTCTTCTTCCTCTTTGCGCTCTACCACAACATGTCCGGTTTCATCTACCCGGGCAGCTACATCATCATAGTGGTACAATGTATCCTTTAAATCAAAATTCACAACGTCCTCTGTATCCCGGACACGCACTGTGACTTCTTTGCTGAGTTTTTTGACTTCTTCCAGGGTAAGACCGCTCATTTCTACAATATCTTCCATAGGAATTTCTACTTCAAGCATATTTTTGGCGATTTCCACCCGGCGTTTCATAGTATTGTTCATGTATATCACCTCGTATAAAAATAAATAAAATGTTAAGACAACTGTTTTAGGTAAGCCTCATTCTGGGCAATCACTTTCTCCATGGCTTCTGGTCCCGGAGCTCCAATTGTATTGCGTTTTTTCACGCAGGTCTCCATGCTGATGGCATCGTAAATATCCTCTTCGAATACGGGACTGATTGCCTTGTATTCTTCCATTGACATGTCATCTAAAGCAATTTTCTTGTCAATGCAGTAGAGTACCAACTGGCCTACAATACCGTGGGCATCTCGGAAAGGAACACCATGATTAACCAGGTAATCGGCAGCGTCTGTGGCATTGGTAAAACCGTTTTTGGCACTTGCACGCATTTTGTCCGGATTGAACCGCATTGTGGAAATCATGCCGTTGAACAGGGAGAGACAGCCCTTGACTGTGTCAATTGCATCAAAAGTCAATTCCTTGTCCTCCTGCATGTCTTTGTTGTATGCCAGAGGAATTCCCTTCATCGTTGTGAGAAGAGAAGTTAGGGCACCGTAAACCCGTCCGGTTTTGCCCCGAACTAATTCTGCGATATCTGGATTTTTTTTCTGTGGCATAATGGAACTTCCGGTGCTATATGCGTCGTCCAACTCTACAAACTGGTATTCGTTGGAGTTCCATATAATAATCTCCTCAGAAAAACGGCTCAGATGCATCATAATCGTGGAGAAGGCACTGAGCATTTCAATGACATAATCCCGGTCAGAGACGCCATCCATACTGTTCAGACAGGGGGCGTCGAATTCCAGTAATTGTGCTGTCAGTTCCCGGTCCAGTGGGTAGGTAGTGCCTGCCAGTGCACCAGACCCTAGAGGGCAGACATTCATCCGCTGGTAAATGTCTGTCAGACGGCTGTAATCCCGTTTGAACATTTCCATGTAAGCACCCAGATGATGAGCAAGGGTTACGGGCTGTGCTTTCTGCAGATGGGTAAATCCCGGCATGTAAGTATCCGTATGTTCCTTCATAAGACGATGAAGAGTTTCCAATAACTCTTTGACAAGGGCTTTGGTTTCTACCAGTTCATCCCGGCAATAAAGCCGCATGTCTAATGCCACCTGATCATTCCGGCTTCTTCCGGTATGTAGTTTTTTGCCTGCATCGCCAATGCGGGCAATCAGATTTGCCTCTACGAAACTGTGAATATCTTCATATTCTGAAGTGATGGCAAGAGTGCCATCTGCTACATCCTTTGCAATACTGTCCAATCCGGTCAGGATGGAATCCTTTTCTTCCTGAGTTAAAATGCCGCAGGCTGCCAGCATCGTTACATGTGCTTTGCTACCGCGGATATCCTGAGAAAAAAACTTCTGGTCAAAAGAAATGGAAGCGTTAAAATTATAAACCAGTTGGTCCGTTTCTTTTGTGAAACGGCCACCCCATAATTGCGCCATGGTAAAACCTCTTTTCTATTGTAATTTGTAAGGTTCAAAAAACCTGAGTATTCTTCATTATACAACAGAAAGCAAAGTCTTGACAATCCTTAATTCAAGTGAGAGAATAAAACCAATTATAAAGGAGGAAACAGTATGAATTTGCAAGAAGCAGACAAGCATTTTATACATACCTATAACCGCAGTGTTGTATTTGACCGGGGGGAAGGAATGTATTTGTACGACACAGAGGGGAAACAATATTTGGATATGGGAGCCGGGATTGCGGTTTCCGCATTGGGATATGGTAATGAGGAATATAAGCAGGGACTGAAGGAACAGATTGACAAACTGATTCACATTTCGAATCTTTATTACACGGAGCCTTCCATAAAGGCGGCAGAATATTTTTGTCAGGCTTCTGGTATGGACCGGGTATTTTTTACCAACAGTGGAACGGAGGCAATCGAAGGCGCTATTAAACTTGCCAGAAAGTATGCTTATAATAAGAATAAAGAGAGCCGTGGAGAGATTATTGCAATGCAGCACTCTTTTCATGGAAGAAGCATGGGAGCTCTTTCCGTAACCGGGACAGAGCATTACCGGGAGCCCTTTGAGCCCTTGATTGGCGGGGTTTCCTTTGCAGAATACAATGATTTGGAGAGTGTACGGAAACTGGTTACAGAGGATACCTGTGGAATTATTTTGGAAACCTTACAAGGGGAGGGTGGTATTTACCCTGCCAGTGAGGAATTTATAACCGGACTTCGCAAACTTTGTGATGAGAAGGACATTTTACTTATTCTGGATGAGATTCAGTGCGGTATGGGGCGGACAGGGAAAATGTTCACTTACCAGCAGTATGGGATTTTACCGGATATTATGACCAGTGCCAAGGCATTGGGGTGTGGTGTTCCGGTTGGGGCTTTTGCAGCAGTAGAGAAAGTGGCGGCAGCAATGTGCCCGGGAGACCATGGAACGACCTATGGTGGCAATCCTCTGGCAACAGCAGCGGTTTGTAAAGTATTTGAATTGTTTGAAAAGCAACATATTTTAGAGCATGTGAATACCATTGCACCGTATTTAACGAAGAAGTTGAACCAGGTAGCACAAAAACATCCCGATACGGTAAAAGAAGTCCGGGGAATGGGATTGATGCAGGGAATGGAATTGACCATACCAGCAAAGGAAGTGATTGATGCCTGCATGGAAAAGGGCGTTGTGCTGATTAGTGCAGGAACTTCCATTATTCGGTTCGTTCCTCCGTTGATTGTGGAAGAGGAACATATTGACAGGATGTGCCAGGTGCTGGACGAAGTACTGGCATAACAGTTACATAACAATAGAAAAAAGGAAAAACGAAAAACGACACAGACTGCATTGGCAGTTGTGTCGTTTTTTTGTGGAAAATAACTGGCATGTATTTAAGTAATTTTATAAAAAAATAAAAAAAGAAGTTGACAAAAGCAGAAGGGAGTGATACTCTAGGTTTAAAGATGTTAGCACTCAAACAGGATGAGTGCTAACAATAAAAAGGAAAGGATGGTTAGATGGAGTTAGATGAGCGCAAGTTGAAGATTTTGCAAGCGATTATTAAAACCTATTTAGAGACAGGCGAGCCGGTTGGTTCCAGAACGATTTCCAAAATGCCGGATTTGAATCTTTCTTCTGCGACCATTCGTAATGAGATGGCGGATTTGGAGGAGATGGGATATATTATACAGCCTCATACATCTGCCGGACGAATTCCTTCCGATGCCGGATACCGCCTTTATGTAGATCAGATGATGGCGGAGAAAGCACTGGAACGGGAGCCGGAGGAGAATGCAGAGCGCAAGGAGGAACACGATGCTTTGCTTGCTAAGGTAGACCGTTTGGAGAATCTGCTTCAACAGGTTGCCAAGGTGCTGGCGTACAATACCAATTATGCTACAATGGTTACTGCACCCAACTACCAGAATACCAAGGTGAAGTTCATTCAACTTTCCCAGGTGGATGAAGGACAGTTATTGGCGGTTATTGTAGTGGAAGGCAATGTAATTAAGAATAAGATGATTCAGGTAGAAGAGCCGTTGGCAAATGATGAATTGTTGAAATTCAATGTTCTGTTGAATACCTTTTTAACCGGACTGAGTCTTCAGGAGATTAATCTGGAACTGATTCAGACAATGAAACAGCAGGCAGGTGTTCATGCAGACTTGTTGGAATATATATTTGAAGGTGTGATGGATGCGGTGCGCTCCGCCCAGGAATTGGAAGTATATACCAGTGGAGCGAATAACATTTTGAAATACCCGGAACTGGGAGACGCTTCCAAGGCAGGAGAACTGTTGGAAGTACTGGAGGAAAAGAAAGCGCTGAATCAGTTGATTGAGAGTACCAGTGGAGAAGATGCAGATAACCAGTATGGAATTCAGGTATACATTGGCGATGAGACACCAATTAAGACAATGAATGATTGCAGTCTGGTGACAGCAACCTATGAATTGGAGGAAGGTGTTCGGGGTAAGATAGGTATTATTGGACCGAAGCGTATGGATTACGATAAGGTTGTGACAACCCTGAAGAATCTGACAGATGAACTGGATACTATTTTTAAAAATAAGACGTAGGAGGCGGTTTAACAGTGGCAGAAGAAAAGCAGTTTGAACCTTCACCCAATGGGGATGAAGTACAGGAGAATGCAAATATGGAAGAAGAAATGAAGAAGGAAGTGGAAGCAACAGAAGAGAAGGTGCAGGACGCTTCTGAGGAAGCAAAGACAGAAATGAATACAGAAGAAAACAAGGATGGGGCAAAGGAAGAAAAAAAACAAGCCTCTTCCAATGAAAAGACTTCTGAGGGTTCCAATAAGAAAAAATCTTCCGGCAGTAAGAAACCGAAAAAGACAATCAAAGGTCTGGAGATGGAATTGAAAGCCCAGAGCGAGATTATAGATGACCTTTCTGCAAAGGTAAAAGCAGCAGAGGAGGCAAATGCACAGGCTCAGGACAAATACCAGAGACTGATGGCAGAATTCGAGAATATGCGTAAGCGTACGGAGAAGGAAGCAAAGCACATGTATGATGTAGGTGCCAAGGAAGTGCTAGAGAAGTTGCTTCCGGTAGTGGATAACTTTGAACGTGCCCAGATGTCGCTGACAGAGGAACAGAAGGAAGACGCTTTTGTTCAGGGAATAGACAAAATCTACCGTCAACTTTTGGATTACTTAAAAACTGTCAAGGTAGAACCGATGAATGCAGAGGGACAGGAATTTAACCCGGATTTGCACAATGCGGTGATGCATGTAGAGGATGAGGACTATGATGACAATGTCGTTGTAGAGGAACTTCAGAAGGGCTATATGTACAAAGAAGAAGTGCTGAGACACAGCATGGTAAAGGTAGCTAATTAATTTTTTTAATCATATATTAAGTATAATTATTTAGGAGGAATATATTATGGGTAAGATTATTGGTATTGACTTAGGTACAACGAATTCGTGTGTAGCGGTTATGGAAGGTGGTAAACCAGTGGTAATCACCAATGCAGAGGGTGTTCGTACCACCCCGTCTATTGTTGCATTCACAAAGAATGGAGAGCGTGTGGTTGGTGACCCGGCAAAACGTCAGGCAGTAACCAATGCAGACAAGACGATTTCTTCCATCAAGCGTCATATGGGTTCTGATTACAGAGTACAGATTGATGATAAGAAGTATTCACCGCAGGAGATTTCTGCAATGATTCTTCAGAAATTAAAGACCGATGCTGAGAGTTACATCGGAGAGAAAGTGACAGAGGCTGTTATTACGGTTCCTGCATACTTTACCGATGCACAGCGTCAGGCGACAAAGGATGCTGGTAAGATTGCAGGTCTGGATGTAAAACGTATTATTAATGAGCCGACTGCAGCAGCACTTTCTTATGGTCTGGACAATGAAAAAGAGCAGAAAATCATGGTATACGATTTAGGTGGTGGTACCTTTGATGTTTCCATCATTGAGATTGGTGATGGTGTCATTGAGGTTCTGGCAACTGCCGGTGACAATAAATTAGGTGGAGATGACTTTGATGATGTTATTACCAAATATATGCTGGAGGACTTCAAGAAGAAGGAAGGCGTAGATTTGTCTGGTGACAAGATGGCAATGCAGCGTTTGAAAGAGGCTGCTGAGAAAGCAAAGAAAGAATTGTCTTCTTCTACTACGACCAACATCAATCTGCCTTTTATTACAGCAACAGCAGAGGGACCGAAGCATTTCGATATGGATTTGACGAGAGCCAAATTTGATGAATTGACAGTAGATTTGGTAGAGAGAACAGCAACTCCGGTACAGACCGCATTGAAGGATGCAGGTATGACTGCAGCAGATTTGGATAAGGTGCTGTTAGTAGGTGGTTCTACCCGTATTATTGCTGTTCAGGAGAAAGTAAAACAGTTGACTGGTAAAGAGCCGTTCAAGGGTATTAATCCGGATGAGTGTGTAGCCATCGGTGCTTCTATCCAGGGTGGTAAATTAGCCGGAGATGCTGGTGCTGGTGAAATCTTACTGTTGGATGTTACTCCACTTTCTCTGTCCATTGAGACAATGGGTGGTGTAGCAACCAGATTGATTGAGCGTAATACTACAATTCCTACAAAGAAGAGTCAGATTTTCTCTACGGCTACGGATAATCAGGATGCAGTAGACATCCATGTTGTACAGGGTGAGCGTCAGTTCGCAAGAGACAACAAGAGTCTGGGACGGTTCCGTCTGGACGGAATTGCTCCTGCAAGACGTGGAGTACCGCAGATTGAAGTTACTTTTGATATTGATGCAAATGGTATTGTAAATGTGTCTGCTAAGGATTTGGGAACTGGAAGTGAGCAGCATATTACAATTACAGCTGGTTCTAACCTGTCTGATGAAGATATTGATAAGGCAGTTAAGGAAGCGGCAGAGTACGAGGCACAGGATAAGAAGCGTAAGGAGTCCATTGAGGCACGAAATGAGGCTGATGCAATGGTATTCCAGACTGAGAAGGCTTTGAAAGATGTGGGAGATAAGTTGGACGCTTCTGAGAAGGATAAAGTTGAGGCAGACTTAAAGGCTTTGAAGGAGATTATTGACAACACAGATGCAGAGTCCATGTCTGATGATGATGTAGAGAAGATTAAGGCTGGCAAGGAAAAATTGATGGAGAGTGCACAGGAACTCTTCTCCAAGTTATATGAGCAGTCAGCACCGAATGCAAATGCAGGAACCGGCGCAGAGAGTGCAGGTGCAGCACAGTATGATGCAGATGATGTGGTAGATGCGGATTACAAGGAAGTGTAATCATTTCTGTGGGCAGGCAAAAGGGTAAAGTCCACTTCCAAACTGGATATAAATGAGATTCTGACCTAAGAGGATACCGGGATGGTACCCTCTTTGTGTCGGTTAGGAGAGTGCCCTCAGTGCATTTTACAGATGAATGAAAGCAGAGAAAAGAATGTGACTGTGGTAGATAGAAATGGAACTATGAAAGGTGATCGGTATGGCAGAGAAAAGAGATTATTATGAAGTGCTGGGCGTTTCCAAAGGAGCAAATGATGCAGAATTAAAGAAAGCATATAGACAGTTGGCGAAAAAGTACCATCCAGACATGAATCCGGGAGACAAGGAAGCGGAACAGAAATTTAAGGAGGCTTCCGAGGCATATGAAGTGTTAAGTGATCCAGAGAAGCGCGCAAAGTATGACCAGTTTGGTCATGCAGCATTTGACGCGGGAGCCGGGGGAACTGGTGGATTTTCTGGTGGCAGCTTCGAATTTAACATGGGTGACATGGGAGATATTTTTGGTGATGTATTCGGTGATTTGTTCGGAGGCGGTGGAAGTCGTACCCGTCGGGATGACAACGGTCCGGTGCGGGGCGCTAATATTAAGACTAGTGTCCGCATCAGTTTTGAGGAAGCAGTGTTCGGCTGTGGAAAGGAATTGGAACTGCCACTCAAAGATCCCTGTCCGATGTGTCATGGAAGCGGAGCACAGCCGGGATATGATCCGGTTACCTGTACGAAATGTGGTGGTAAAGGTCAGGTCGTATTTACCCAGCAGTCTTTATTCGGTATGGTGCGGAATGTGCAGACTTGTCCGGAGTGTAATGGTACCGGTAAGATGATTAAGAATAAGTGTCGCGCCTGCAGTGGAAGCGGGTATACTACCAGCAAAAAGAAAATTCAGGTGAATATTCCTGCCGGTATTGACAATGGGCAGAGTGTCCGAATCCGGGAAAAAGGAGAGCCGGGTAAACGAGGCGGCGAACGGGGCGATTTGCTAGTAACCGTTATGGTAGACCGTCATCCGATTTTTCAGCGGAATGAATATGACTTATATTCCACCCAGCCCATCACTTTTACTCAGGCAGCACTGGGAGCAAGTATTGAAATCAACACGATTGATGGACCGTTCCGCTATACAATTAAGCCCGGAACCCAGACGGACACCAAGATTCGATTGAAAGGAAAGGGAGTTCCTACGATTCGAAACAACTCTGTTCGTGGTGACCATTATGTAACTCTGGTCGTTCAGGTTCCAGAGAAACTTTCCGAAAAGGAGAAAGAGATTTTGATGCAGTACGATGAGAGTTCTGGCGGTTCTGCTACAGGTGAAGGCTCTGGAGAGAAGAAAAAGGGCTTTTTTAAAAAATAAATAGAACATTCACCGCATGGGGAGATTTTGGCAGAGAATGCCGGAATTTCCAATGCGGTGTTTTTGATTTATGCGCAAGGTATTTATTTTTTAGGTGAAATGTAGTATGATGTAAGATATATGTGTTAAAAAAGCGCGGCATAGAGCGGCGGAATAACAGGATGGGAGTTCGTTTTATGAAATGGAATAAAATTACGATTGATACAACGGTAGAAGCAACCGATATGATCAGTTATGAACTGAGTGAGATGGGAATTGAGGGGATTGAGGTAGAGGATCATGTCCCTCTGACGGAGGAAGAACGTAAGAAGATGTATGTAGACCTTCTTCCGGATGAGATTGCGCCCAATGACGGAAAGGCAAAAATTTCCTGCTATATTGAGCCGGAAGAAGACTTGGAAAGCATTTCCCTGAAAATCCGGGAAATGCTTTCGGATATTTCCCGGTTCCTGGATATTGGAGCAGGTACGCTGAGTTATGGTGAGACGGAGGACAAGGACTGGATTAATAACTGGAAACAGTTTTTCAAACCGTTCCGTCTGGATGACACGATTATTATAAAGCCTACCTGGGAAAAAGCAGAGAATGTAGGTCCGGATGATATTATTGTGGAGATTGACCCGGGAACTGCGTTTGGAACTGGCTCCCACGAGACAACCCGTCTTTGCATTTCTCAGATTAAGCGCTTTCTGAAGCCGGGAGCCAAAGTGCTGGATTTAGGGTGTGGCAGCGGTATTTTGTCCATTATTGCCCTGAAACTGGGAGCAGGCAGTGTGGTGGGCACAGATATTGACCCGAATGCTATTATTGCGACGCAGGAGAATCTAGCGGTGAACCATGTAGAAGATGGCAAAATGACAGCTTACGAGGGTAATCTTCTGGAAGACGAGGAGTTGTGCCAACGCATTGGGGATGGACAGTATGATATTGTTGTGGCGAATATTTTAGCAGATGTGATTATTCCACTGTCCGGGATTGCACGACGGTTTATGAAGAAGGATGGTTACTTTATTACATCTGGCATCATCAATACAAAAGCCGAGGAAGTAGAGCAGGTGATGCGGGACAATGGTTTTACAATCGTTGATGTGATTCCCATGGGAGAATGGGTTTCTATTGTAGGCAAATAGTGGAAATAGGGCAGAATAGCCAGAGAAAGAGCAAAGAATAAAGCAAGAATAGCAGAGGCGTATATGTACAAATTTTTCGTAGAAGGACAGGCAATTGGAGAGGAAGAGGTGACCATTACCGGAGAAGATGTAAATCATATTCGGAATGTTTTGCGGATGCAGCCGAAGGAGCAGGTATACATCAGTGATGGAGGAAGGCGGGAATACCTGTGTGAGATTTCCGGTTTCACTCAGACAGCAGTGACACTGCGTATTCTGGATGTGTACGGGAGCAACCGGGAACTGCCGGCACAGATTACTCTGTTTCAGGCGTTGCCGAAAGGGGACAAAATGGAAACGATAATCCAGAAGGCGGTAGAGTTAGGGGTGCATGAGATTGTTCCTATGGTGACCAAACGAACTATTGTTAAATGGGATGACAAAAAAACCCAGAAAAAGACGGAACGCTGGAATGCCATTGCCCAGGCGGCAGCAAAACAGTCTAAGCGCAATCGGATTCCGGTTGTATTGCCACCAATGTCCTATGAAAAAGCGCTGGAACTGGCAGCTCATATGGAAGGAGCGATTATTCCTTATGAGAATGCTCAGGGGATGAGTAAGGCAAGAGAGACAGTTCAAAATCTGATTTCTAAAAAAACGATTGGAATTCTGATTGGTCCCGAGGGAGGATTTTCACCGGAGGAAATTGAACTGGCAGTGAGTCAGAGGGTGGTTCCCATCACTCTGGGACATCGGATTCTGCGTACAGAGACAGCAGGAATGACCATTCTTTCAATTCTCATGTTTGCCTTGGAGGAAGACGAGTCGTTAGAAGAAGTGGAACAAAAGGAAAAAGAGGTGTGAAACATTGGAAGCGTATTTGGACAACGCGGCTACAACTGTGGCATACAAAGAAGTAGCGGAATTGATGAGTAAGATTTTGCAACAGGATTATGGCAATCCCTCTTCTCTCCACAAAAAGGGACTGGAGGCAGAGCATTACATCCGGGATGCAAAGGCGACGATTGCAAAACAACTCAAAGTGGAGCCTAAGGAAATTTATTTTACTTCTGGTGGAACGGAGTCGAACAATACAGCGTTGATTGGTGCAGCGATGGCGAACCGGAGACAAGGAATGCACCTTATTACTACATCGGTGGAGCATGCCTCTGTGCTGAATCCTCTGGCCTATTTGGAGGAGCAGGGTTTTCGTGTAACCTACCTTCCTGTGGATGAAAAGGGAATTTTAAAACTGGATGCATTAAGAGAGGCAATTTGTGAAGATACGATATTGGTCTCCGTGATGGGGGTCAACAATGAGGTGGGTGCAGTCCAGCCCATTGAGGAAGTGTCCCAAATCATTCGGGAATCTGGAAAAAATATTCTGTTTCATGTAGATGGAATCCAGATGTTCGGGAAATTACCTATTTACCCGAAACGAATGGGGATTGATTTGCTCAGTGTCAGCGGACATAAAATTCATGGTCCTAAAGGAAGCGGCTTTTTATATGTGAAGGACAAAACAAAAATACGTCCCTTGATTTTGGGTGGAAACCAGCAGGCCGGTTTCCGCTCCGGTACGGAAAATGTTCCTGCCATTGCCGGGATGGCACTGGCGAGTCAGTTGCTTGAGGAACGTGCAAAGGAAACATTTTCGAACATGCTGCAGTTAAAGCAACGTTTTATTGAACAGGTAACTAAGTTGCCGGATTGTATTGATCATTCTGGGGAAGCCCCTCATATCATCAGTATTACTTTCCGGGGGGTGCGCAGTGAGGTGTTACTGCATGCTCTGGAGGAGAAAGGGGTCTATGTGTCCTCTGGTTCTGCCTGTTCTTCCAACAAGCCGGAACTGAGCGGTACTCTGCTGAACATGGGACTTTCTAAGGCGGATGCAGAGTCGACCCTTCGTTTTTCGCTCTCTTCCTTTACTACTCAGGAAGAACTGGACTATGCTGTCAGTTGCGTTCAGGAATTGTTACCCGTATTACGCCGTTTCACCCGGCGTTAGAAGATTATTATAGAGAAAGGATATAGTATGAAATATAATGCATTTTTAATTAAGTATGCCGAGATTGGAATCAAAGGTAAAAATCGTTACTTGTTTGAGGATGCCCTCATAAAACAGATGAAGTTTGCTCTGAAGGAAGTGGGAGATTTTGCAATCCGCAAGGAACAGGGACGGATTTTTGTAGAAGCAAAGGCAGATTTTGACTATGAAGAGACAACCCAGGCGTTACAGCGGGTGTTTGGTATTTCTGCAATTTGTCCTGTGGTAATGCAGCCGGATTGTGAGTGGGACAAACTGGTAAAGGTAGTATGTGACTATGTAGACCATGCATACCCGGACAAGCATTTTACGTTTAAAGTAGTGGCGCGACGCAGTGACAAGACCTACCCGAAAAATTCCTGCCAGATTGCAGCAGATATGGGAGAACAACTATTGTTGCGCTTCCCGGAACTGAAGGTAGATGTGCATCATCCGGATGTATATGTCAATGTGGAAATCCGTAATCAGGCTTACGTCTATTCCATTGAACTTCCCGGACCGGGTGGTATGCCGGTGGGAACCAACGGCAAAGCCATGTTACTGCTTTCCGGCGGAATTGACAGTCCGGTGGCAGGGTATATGATTAGCAAGCGGGGGGTATATATTGATGCGGTATATTTCCATGCACCTCCTTATACCAGTGAGCGGGCAAAGGAAAAAGTGGTGGAACTGGCACGACTGGTTTCCCGTTACAGTGGCCCAATTCATTTGCACATAGTGAATTTCACAGACATTCAATTGGCGATTTATGAGAAATGTCCCCACGATGAACTGACGATTATTATGCGCCGTTATATGATGCGGATTGCAGAATATCTGGCTAAGGAAAATAAGGCACAGGCGCTGATTACAGGGGAGAGTATTGGACAGGTGGCATCCCAGACGATGCAGTCTTTAGTGGCGACCAATGAGGTGTGTACAATGCCGGTATTCCGCCCTCTGATTGGATTTGACAAACAGGAAATTGTGGATATTTCAGAAAAAATCAACACCTATGAGACTTCTATTCTTCCCTATGAAGACTGTTGCACTATATTTGTAGCAAAACATCCGGTAACCAAACCAAATGTGGGAATTATAAAGCGCTCAGAAGAGAATTTGAAAGATGTCATTGATGAATTGATGGAAAAGGCACTGTCTACCATTGAAACCATAACCATTAGTTAAAAGAAAGAAGTACAAAGATTGGAGAATCCTATGGAAAAAGCAAAAACAGAAAAAAGGGGAAGGTTTTTACAAAAATTGAAGGAATACCGTATGTTATGGGCAGGATTATTGATGGTAACCCTCACCTATATCATTATTTTTGCGGTAAAGGGATATTACCCGTTTGGTGATGAAATGCTGGTTTCTGGAGACAGTTTGTGGCAATATGTTCCCTTTTTGAGTGCTCTGAGAGAAAAAATTGTGTCGGGAGAATCTCTGGACTATTCCTGGTCCGGTTCGATTGGAAGCAATTTTTACTATTTGTTTGCCTATTACCTGGCAAGCCCGCTGAGTGCGCTGTTGTTGCTGTTTCCAGTGACGGTTATATATAAAATTATAAATATTTCCATGGTAGTAAAGGCGTTGTTGGCATTTGTTACTATTTATGTATATCTGGCATTTCGTCCCAGCGAGAACAGATGTGAAAAAAATGGTCTGCCAATACTGTTCTTTTCGCTTGCCTACGTATTTTGTAATGCATTTATTAATTTTATAACATTTTACCCATTCCTGGACTGTCTTATACTGTTTCCTCTGGTTATGCTAGGATTAGAACGATTCGTAGCGGATCAGGGATGGAAACTGTATTTTGTTGCCTTGGCATTGTTGATGATTTGCAATTTTTATTTTGGCTTTATGTGCTGTTTGTTTATTGTACTGTATTATTTTACAATGCATTTTGGCAGTTTTCGCAGTTTCTTGAGAAAATCCTTAAAAATATTGGTGATTTCCGTTGTTGCAGTGGGAGTCAGTTCTTATTTGTGCATTCCGGTTATGTGCGAACTTTCCAATGGTGCATACGGAATTTCGGAATTCCAGGGAATTGGTTTTTTTACCAACTGGTTTAATGTGATACAGGAAATGCTGTTTTATACAAAGCCGGTATTTTCCGGTCAGAGTGCAGATTCCTATTGGGAGGTTAACTTGTATATGGGAATGCTGACTTTGTTTTTGGCGTTCTCTTATTTTGTAAATCGCAGAATTTCTTTTTCCTCTCGGTTAAAAAAAGGAGTCCTGTTTTTGGTTCTGCTTCTGTCGTTCAATGAATCTTTATTAAATTATATTTTTCATCTGTTGCACTATACCCATGGACAGCCGAATCGTCAGGCCATCTTCTTTGTATTTTTATGTATTGTCATGGGACAGGAATCCCTGAAGCAAATTTTCGATGATGTCTGCAGTGTGGGAAAAATCAAAATTGCAATAATTGGTGCGGCACTGGGAATTATTACTATTCTTACGATGTTTTTTGCAAAGGAATTGGGCTATGTTTATAAATACTTATATACATTGGATTTAATCATTGTATATACGGCAATTTTACTATTGAGAAAGCGGTTTAATGCGGAAAAAAATTTTGTCGCTGCCTTGGTGATGATTGCTTCGGCAGAATTGATTGTGTCAGCAGTTCATGCTTGCCCGGGAGTTTCTGTGCATACGGGACAACAACTGGAGGAAAAATATACAGCAGTAAGCAGTGTAGTAGAAGAATTACAAAAAGAGGATGACAGTTTTTACCATGTTGCCACCAATAATATGACAGAGTTGGACAATTACGGATATTTGGTGAATTATAATGGATTGAATGCCTTTTTAAGTACTTGTAATGTCAATTATATTGCACATTTGAGACAATTTGGAATGGTAAGCGACCTGGGTAAGGTTAGTGATTATACCGGAAGTCCTTTTTTGTATTCTATATTAAATATGAAATATATTTTGTCTGACCAGGGGCAGAGCGAGGAGGCACAGAATAACCTCTCTTTGGGGAATGATCCTATGAATCAGTATCGTTTTCTGAAAGAGAAGAAAGGGATTAGCGTTTATGTTAATGATAGGGTGCTTTCTCCTGTAATTGTAGCAGAACAGGATTTTTCACAATATGAGAAAAAACAAGAGGCGGTATCTGAGAACTCTGTAGTCACCTTTGGAGAATTGCAGAATGCATTTTTGGAAGAACTTTGTGGTGTGAATACCTTGTTCCAGTCAGCAGAAGTAGAAATTGAAGAGGTGACAACTGAAAATTGTCGTGCGGGAGTAGGCGAGGGAATATTTATTGTAAATAATGCAGGGGGCTCTAATGTTGATGAAAAGGTTACATATAATCCCAATAAAAATTCTTACATAACGGTAAAGGGAAAGGCAAAGGAAGACTGTGATTTATATGTCGATATGTTGTTTGTAGACCACATTGGTGAAGTGAAAAAAGGAGAGGAGTTTGAATATACCTTTGTTATGAAACCGGAATATTTTAACGAGATGGGATTATTTATGCAGAATTGTGAATTCCAAAAGTTTGATGCTGTTTCTTGGGAAAAAGCCTATGGAAAACTGAAAAACCAGCAGATGAAGGTAGATGATTATAGGGATGGTTACCTAAAAGGAACCCTTACCAGTGATGGAAAACATACGGTATTTACCAGCATTCCCTATGATGCAAACTGGGTTGTATGGGTTGATGGAGAGAAAGTAGAGACTAAAAACTTGTTAAAGGCATATTTGAGTTTTAACGTAGAGGATGGTCAGCATGAAATTGAAATGAAGTATAGCGTGAGCGGATTGGGGGGAGGAGTTTCGATTTCAATTTTTAGTATAATAATTTTCTTTGTTTATTTAATTTATGACCAAAAGAAACAAAGAAGTTAGGTTCACCATGTTAAAGGAGAGATGTATGAAACAATTTTTTAAAACGAAATTGCCGGAAAAATGGAAAAGAATAGTCAATAATGAGTATGGTACTACAATACTAATTTTTATATTGTATGTTATTTTGTTTTTTTTA